>JACDQN010000274.1 GCA_015657575.1 Sphingopyxis sp. | reverse complement strand
CTCGTTCGAGATCTCGACCGCATGCTCGGTATCGCGAATCTCGCCGACGAAGCCGGGGACGACGTTGACGCCCGCTTCCTTCGCGAGCTTCTTCGACTCGATCTTGTCGCCCATCGCGGCGATCGCGTTCACCGGCGGGCCGATGAAGGCGATATTTTCCTTGGCGAGCGCTCGGCGAAGCTGGTGCGTTCGGACAGGAAGCCATAGCCCGGATGCACCGCCTCGGCGCCCGTCGCCTTGCACGCGGCGATGATCTTGTCGGCGATCAGATAGGATTCGGACGCAGGCGAGGCGCCGATATGCACGGCTTCGTCGGCCATCTGCACGAAGGGCGCGCGCGCGTCGGCGTCCGAATAGACGGCGACGGTCGCAATGCCCATGCGCCGCGCGGTCTTGATAACGCGGCAGGCGATTTCGCCGCGGTTGGCGATCAGGATTTTCTTGAACATTAGTCCTCAATTCTCGGGCGAAGATGATCGTAGCTGAAAACCGAATAGGATCCATCGGCGGCGCGGCGCAGAAAAAACCTCCCGCGGTCGAGATTGGCCATTTTGGGCAAGCTCGGGCAACCAGCGCCGTCGTCGTCGCCGGCGGAATTCCAATAGACTGGAATCGATCTCAATTTCGGACCTTTTTCCGTCCGCTTGACTTTGATCGTCCCTTCTCCGCCGGTTTCACCCTCGACATAAGTGCCCCATACGACCGCGTCGCTGTTGTGGCGCAGCGAGCCCTCGGTCATCGGGGAACAAGCCACGGCGGGGGCGGCAAAACCTGCCGACAATATTGCGAGTGCGAGCTTTCTCACTCCGCGGCTTCCATCTGCGCGCGCATCGGCTCTTCGCTCTCCATCGGGCGCAGCCCGAGCTTCGCGAACAGCGCCGCATCCGCATTGTCGCCTGCGTTCGCGGTCGTCAGCAATTTGTCGCCGGTGAAGATGCTATTCGCACCCGCCATGAAGCAGAGCGCCTGCGTCGCCTCCGACATGCTCTCGCGGCCTGCGGACAGGCGGACCATCGACTTCGGCATCGTGATGCGCGCGACCGCGATCGTGCGGACGAACTCGATATCGTCGATCTTCGCGAGCGGCGTGTCGGCCAGCATGTCGCCGAGCACGGTGCCCTTCACCGGCACCAGCGCATTGACCGGCACGCTTTCGGGATGCCGCTCGAGCGTCGCCAGCGCGTGGATGAAACCGACGCGATCCTGCCGCGTCTCGCCCAGTCCGACGATCCCGCCCGAGCAGACGTTGATCCCCGCATTGCGGACTTCCTCGAGCGTATCGAGACGATCCTGAAAGGTCCGCGTCGAGATGATGTTCGCGTAATTCTCGGGGCTCGTATCGATATTATGGTTGTAATAGTCGAGCCCCGCGACCGCGAGCGTCTGCGCCTGCTCCTTGCTGAGCATCCCCAGCGTCATGCAGGTTTCCATGCCCATCTGGCGCACGCCCTCAACCATCTCGACGATCGCGGGCATGTCGCGGTCCTTGGGGTTGCGCCAGGCGGCGCCCATGCAGAAACGCTTCGAGCCCGCATCCTTCGCCTGCGCCGCGGCCTGCAGCACGGCGCGCACGTCCATCAGCTTGGTCGCCTTCAGCCCGCTGTCGGCCGATTTGCTCTGCGAGCAATAGCCGCAATCCTCGACACAGCCGCCGGTCTTGATGCTGAGCAGCGTGCAGAGCTGCACCTCGCCGCGCGCATGGTTCCGGCGGTGGACGCCCTGCGCCTCCCACATCAGTTCGTCGAACGGCAGGTCGAACAGTTCGGCGATTTCCTCGCGGGTCCAGTCGTTACGCGTCATAAGAAAACTTTCAGGAAAATGATGGGAGAGATTTGGTCATGCGAGCGCAAGGGAGCTGTCCCGGCGGGCAGCGTCCCCGCACCCATGGCTTGCCGTATGCCGTCAGGCGCCGACGCGATAGGTCAGCGCGAGCTGACGAACCGGAACGGTCGGACCGAAATAATAGGAGACGCTGTGCTTCTTGCCGTCGACCTCCCATTCCCAGCGCATGCCGCCCTCATAGACGATGCGCACAGGCCGCAGCCCAAGTTCCTTGCGCAGCCCCTTTTCGACCGCCGATGCCACCGTATCGCGGTCGCTTTCGTCGGCACTCAGGGCTGCGTCGAAATCGCATTGCGCGGGTGCGACGCGGGTAACCACGGTGCGATCCGACCGCCAGCGGTTATCGTCCGCACGCTCATATCCGAAGTCGCTCTTGGCAACGGCATATTCGAAGCGCTTGGCGTTCGGAAAGATCGACAGGCACAGATCGTCGAACTCGGCGACGGCCTGATCGAGCGCGGTTACGCCCAGACCGCCCGCCACCGGTTCGGCGGTCGCGCCAGCGGGCGTCGAGCCTGCGAAGCCCAGACCGGCAAGCGTCAATGCGAAGAGAAACTGCCTTTTCATATCAAGCCTCCTCCATCACGGGGGGCATGTTGTGCCCCAATAGCCGCAGCACATCGGCCGCGCACTCTACCACATTGCTGCCGGGACCATAAATGCCCTGCACCCCCGCATCGCGCAGATATTGATAATCCTGCGGCGGAATAACCCCGCCCGCGATCACCTTGATATCGCTGCGCCCCGCCTCTTTCAGCTTTCCGATCAATTCGGGGATCAGCGTCTTGTGACCCGCGGCGAGGCTCGATGCGCCGACGACGTCGACGCCGCTGTCGAGCGCCAGCACGACGGTCTCTTCCGGCGTCTGGAACAGCGGTCCCGACACGACATCAAAGCCCATGTCGCCAAAGGCCGAGGCGATCACGTTCGCGCCGCGATCATGCCCGTCCTGCCCCATCTTGGCGACGAGCAGCTTGGGTTTGCGCCCCATGCGGCGTTCGACCGCCGCGACCCCATCGAGCACCTGCTGCCAGCGCGCATCGCCTTCATAGGGCGCGGCATAGACGCCCTTTACCGGGGTCGGCTGAGTGCCGTAGCGATCGAAGCTTTCCTCCATCGCCGAGCTGATTTCGCCGGAGGCGTGGCGCGCGGCCGCGCGCCGCCTCGACGGCGTGCGCGAGCAGATTTGTTCTCGATCGACTGCTCACCCGCCG
>JACDQN010000273.1 GCA_015657575.1 Sphingopyxis sp. | reverse complement strand
TCCTCTATGTCGGCGCGAGGTCGCGATCGGGGCACAGATGGCCTTCTTCCTCAACAGCAATGCGATCTGGGGCCAGTCGGACGCGGCGTTCGGCGTCCCCCTGCTCGGCTTTGCGATGGGCAGCGACGGCGTTCCGGGCGTCTCGCTGCAAGAAGCAGGCAAGGCGGTCGCCTTCTACTGGGGCGGCGCGATGGTCGGCCGCGCGATCGGCTCGCTCCTGCTCGCACGCGTGTCGGCAGCCAAGCTGCTCGCGCTCTTCACCGCGATCACCTGTGCCCTGTGCCTCTACATCGCCTTCGTCGGCGGGGTCAGCGCCGGCTTCGTCGCGCTGTCGATCGGCTTGTTCAACTCGATCATGTTCCCCGTGATCTTCACGCTGACGCTCGAACGCTCGACCGCGCGGGCGGAGGCGACGTCGGGACTGCTGTGCACCGCGATCGTCGGCGGCGCGGCGATCCCCTATCTCGCCGGCCTGCTGTCCGACCAGGTCGGATACGGGATAGCACTGGTGCTTCCGGCTGCCTGTTATGCGGCGCTATGCGTCTTCGCCATCGCGGCCGGGCGCGCACCGGCGCGCGCTGCAGCCGCCGGCGTCACGGTGCATTGATGCGCGCAGCCCTCGCGTTGCTGGCGGCGGCGACCGCGCTGTCGGCGGTCCCCGCATCGGCGCGCGACGATGTGACGCACAAGATTTGTTCGCCGAACGAACGGCTGTGCTTCACGCTCACCACGGCGGACGAAATCCCGACCTATAGCGTCACGCGCGACGGCAAGCCGGTGATCGCGCCGTCGCGGCTGGGCTTCATGCTGCGCGGCGACGGCAAGTTCGAGCATAGCACCGCGCTTGGCGAAGCAAGTTTCGCCCAGGCCGACACCCGTTGGGAACAGCCGTGGGGCGAGAACCGCTGGGTCCGCGACCATTATCGCGAAATGCGCGTGCCGATCGTTGAACTGATCGGCGGCAAACGGCGCATCGACCTGATCGCGCGCGTGTTCGACGACGGCGTCGGTTTCCGCTTTGCCTTTCCCGATCAGCCGAACCTCAAGGACGTCCGCATCGACGAGGAACTGACCGAGTTCACCATCGCGGGCGAAGCCGAAGCCTGGTGGATCACCGCGGGCGAGTGGAACCGCTATGAATTTCTCTATAACCGCACCCCCGCGAAACAGGTCGGCACCGCGCACACGCCGATCAGCTTTCGCCGCAAGGATGACAGCCTGCACATCGCGATCCACGAAGCGGCACTGGTCGATTATTCGGCCTTCTGGTTGCAGCGGATCGACGGCCAGCGCTTCCGCACCCGCCTGTCGCCCTCGTCCGACGGGTGGAAGGTGCGCCGCGCGGCGCCGTTCGAAACGCCCTGGCGCACGATCCTGATCGCCGACGATGCGCCGAAACTCTATGCGGCGTCGGACATCATCCTGAACCTCAACGAACCCAACAAGCTGGGCGACGTCAGCTGGGTCAAGCCGCAGAAATATATCGGCATCTGGTGGGCGATGCACCTCGACCAGTCGAGCTGGCACAGCGGTCCCAAGCATGGCGCGACGACCGCGAACACGATCCGGCACATCGACTTCGCCGCGAAGCACGGCTTCGACGCGGTGCTGGTCGAGGGGTGGAACGTCGGCTGGGATGGCAACTGGATCGGCGACCATGGCCGGAACTTCAACTTCGCGCAGGCCTATCCCGACTTCGACATGGACCGGGTCGCGGCACATGCGAAGGTGAAGGGAGTCGCGATCATGGGGCACCATGAAACCGCGGGCAATTCTGGGCTCTATGCCGAGCAGCTCGAAGCCGCGATGGACTATTACGCGAAACATGGCGTGCCGTCGGTGAAGACCGGCTATGTCGCCGACGCGGGCGGCGTGCTGCACAAGGATGCGGCGGGCAAGGAAATCTGGGACTGGCACGACGGGCAATGGCAGGTGCGCCATCATCTGGAGGTTGTGCTTGCAGCGGCGAAACGCCGCATCGCGATCAACGCGCACGAGCCGGTGAAGGACACGGGCCTGCGCCGCACCTATCCCAACTGGGTGAGCCGCGAAGGCGCGAAGGGCATGGAATATCAGGCGTGGGGCGACCCGCCGAACCCGCCCGAACATGAGCCGACGTTGGTCTTCACCCGGATGCTGTCGGGGCCGATGGATTTCACCCCCGGCATCGTCAGCCTGACCGGCAAGGGCGGGCGCGAAATCCCGTCGACGCTGGCGCGCCAGCTCGCGAACTTCGTCGTGATCTATAGCCCGGTGCAGATGGCGGCCGACCTGCCCGAGAATTACGACAAGCATCCGGCGGCGTTCGAGTTCATCAAGCGCGTCCCCGCCGACTGGGAACAGTCGCGCGTGCTCGCCGGCGCGATCGGCGATTATGCCGTCTTCGCGCGCCAGCGGCGCGGCGGGCAGGACTGGTATGTCGGCGGCGTCACCGACGAAGCGGCGCGCGAGGTCACGCTCGACTTCGCTTTCCTGCCCAAGGGCAAGACGTTCGCCGCGAAGATCTGGCGCGACGGGCCGGGCGGCGGCGTCGGCGGCGACCGCTTCGCGATGACGGTCGAAGAGAAAAAGGTGACCGCCGCGACAAAATGGCCCATCCGGATGGAAGCGGGTGGCGGTTTCGCCATCGTGCTGACCCCGGTTCGCTGAACCGGACCGAGGAGACTATATGGCCGGCCTGTCGATCCGCGATGCGCGCAAGAGTTTCGGCGATACCGAGGTTCTGAAGGGCGTGTCGATCGACGTCGCCGACGGCGAATTCGCAGTGATCGTCGGCCCGTCGGGGTGTGGCAAATCGACCCTGCTCCGCTCGGTCGCGGGGCTCGAGGAGCTGACCGCCGGCAGCATCCATATCGGCGAGCGCGACGTCACCGCGCTGCAGCCGTCGGAGCGCGGCATCGCGATGGTGTTCCAAAGCTATGCGCTCTACCCGCATTTGACCGTGCGCGAGAATATGGCGTTCGGGCTGAAGATTGCGAAAGCCGGCAAGGCCGCAATCGACGCGGCGGTGCAGCGCGCCGCCGGCATCCTCAACATCGAAACGCTGCTCGAGCGCAAACCTGCCGCGCTCTCTGGCGGGCAGCGGCAGCGCGTCGCGATCGGCCGCGCGATCGTGCGCCAACCGCAGATTTTCCTGTTCGACGAGCCGCTGTCGAACCTCGATGCCGACCTGCGCGTCCGCATGCGCTACGAGTTCGCAAACCTGCACCGTCAACTCGGCACGACGACGCTTTATGTCACGCACGATCAGGTCGAGGCGATGACGCTCGCCGACCGGATCATCGTGCTGCGCGACGGGCGGATCGAACAGGTGGGGACCCCGCGCGAGCTGTACGAGCATCCCGCCAATATCTTCGTCGCCCAGTTTCTGGGCACGCCGCGCATGAATATCATGGCTGCTGTGGTCGCAGATGGGGGGCAGGCGACGCTCGCCGACGGGCGCCGCATCGCCCTGCCCCCCCTTGCGACGCCCCTCACCCCGGGCACAGCGCTGTCGGTCGGCATCCGGCCCGAAGATGTCGCGATCGGCGAGGCGCCGGACGCCTTGCCCTTCACCGTCACCTTCATCGAACGGCTCGGCGGGCTCGCGACGGTGCACCTGACCGCGCGCGACGGCGACGAGCCGATCGCGTGCCAGCTGCGCGATGACGGCAGTCTCGACGAGGGCGACGGGGTGCCCGTCTCGCTGCCCGCCGACCGGCTGCACCTGTTCGGTGCCGATGGGTTGGCGATCGCGAAGAAAACGCGCGAATGACCTTGCAATTGGCCCGTGTAACCGGTTACTTTGTGAACGTTCCGCGCTCGGCGATCAGACAATGAACGGAGTCGCACCAGCGACCCGGCGCCATCGGACGAGGAGGGGGCTTCGGGCATGACGACATTGAGGGATGTGGCCCGCGAGGCGGGGGTTTCTGTCGCCACGGCATCGCGCGCGATCAACGGCCACAGCAATGTCACCGGCCCGACGCGCGACGCCGTCCTCGCCGCGGTCAAGAAGCTCAATTTCGTTCCCCACAGCGGCGCGCGCAGCCTGACGCGGAAAAAGACTGATACCGTCGGCGTCATCCTTCCCGACCTGTTCGGCGAATTTTTCTCCGAAATCATCCGCGGCATCGATCTCGTCGCGCATGAATCGGGGATGCACCTGCTGCTCGGCAACATGCATGGCAGCACGCACGAGACCGCCGCCGCGATCGCCGCGATGCGCGGGCGTGTCGACGGGCTGCTTGTCATGCCGCCCGACGTGAAACCCGAACTGCTCGCGGGCTATCTCGACCCCGCGCTGCCGACGGTGCTGCTCAACTATGACGCGGGCTCGCTCGACCTGCCGTTCGTCGCGGTCGACAATTATCGCGGCGCCTATGCGATGACCGAAGCGCTGCTGGAACGCGGCGCGCGGCAGGTGGTCCATATCGCCGGCCCCAAGCACAACCGCGACGCGCGCGACCGCCAGCGCGGCTTCGCCGACGCGATGGCAAAGATCGCCAAAGAACGCAGCCCGGTGATCCTGCCCGGCGACTTTTCGGAGGAAAGCGGCGAGGAAGCGGCCCGATTGCTCGTCCAAGGGCAGCTCCCCGCCGACGCGGTCTTTGCCGCAAACGACCAGATGGCGGTCGGGCTGATCGCCGAACTCGGCCGTGCGGGCGTATCGGTACCCGGTGACGTGATGGTCGCTGGCTTCGACGATATTCCGCTCGCGCGCCACCTGAGCCCGGGATTGACGACGATGCAGGTCAATATCGACCGGCTGGGTTCGACCGGGATGATGCTGCTGCTCCGCCTGTTGCGCGGCGATACGCTTGGCGCGGCGAGCGCCACGATCCTGAACCCGAACCTGATCGCGCGCGGAACCACCGGCCGTGCAGCCGACGGCGCGCGATCGACCGTCGCGGCAGGAGCCATGCCGGCATGACGGGCCCGGCGCGCCTTTCTCCATGGAGTTGACGCGCCGTCACATGACGGGCGCGCTGGCGGCGCTGCCCCTCGCCTCGCTGCTCGGCGGCTGCGGCGCGCGCGGCAGCGATGCACTGACCGTCTGGGCGATGGGCAACGAGGCCGCGAGTCTGCCCGCGCTGCTGAAAGATATCGACTGGCCGGCGGGAGCACCGCCGATCAGCGTCCAGCCGCTGCCGTGGACCGCAGCGCACGAAAAGCTGCTCACCGGCTTTGCCGGCGATTCGCTGCCCGCCGTCGGTCAGGTGGGCAACAGCTGGATCGCCGAGCTCGCCGCCATCGGCGCGATCGCGCCCGTACCCGCACAGGCAATGGCGCTGCTGGACGACCAGTTCGCCGCGGTGATCGACACCAACCGCATCGCTGGAAAGACCTGGGGCATCCCCTGGTATGTCGACACGCGGCTGCAATTTTATCGCAAGGACCTGTTCGCGCGCGCGGGTTATGCGGCACCGCCGCCGGACTGGGCGGGTTGGAAATCGGCGCTCCACAAGGTGAAGAAGGTCGCGGGCGGCGACAATTTTGCGCTCCTCTATCCGCTCAACGAATATGAGCAGCTGACGACGCTCGCCCTGTCGGCGGGCGCGCGAATGCTGCGCGATGAGGGCGGGCGCGGCGCCTTTTCGGACCCCGAGTTCAAGGCCGCGCTCGCCTTCTACAAATCGTTGTTCGACGAAGGGCTCGCGCCGCGCATCTCGGCGACGCAGATTTCGAACGTCTGGGACGAATTCTCGAAGGGCTATTTCAGCCTCTTCCTGTCAGGCCCATGGACGATCGGCGACATGAAGAGCCGCCTCGCCCCGGAACTGCAGGGCGGCTGGGGCACGGCGGCCAATCCCGGGCCCGGCGGCATCGGCTCGGCGGCGCCGGGCGGGTCGAGCCTCGCCGTCTTTGCCGGCGGCGCGCATGGCGATGCGGCATGGGATTTGGTCGCGCGGCTGATGGCGCCCGGCGCGCAGCTCGCGCTCCACAAGGCCACGGGCGACCTTCCCGCGCGCCGCTCGGTTTGGGCAGCGGCCGGACTGGCGAACGATCCCGCCGTCGCGGCTTTCCGCACCCAGCTCGAGCACGCAACCGCGCTGCCCAAGGTGCCCGAATGGGAACGCATCGTCACCGAGATGCAGATCGTCGCCGAGCGCATGGTCCGCGGGCAGTATAGCGTCGACGAAGCCGCGAAGGAGATCGACGCGCGCGCCGACCGCCTGCTCGAAAAGCGGCGCTGGATGCTGGGCAAGGGGCGGGCATTGTGAGTGCGGTCGGCCGGGCGAGCGAAGCACGCGCGGGATGGGCGATGGCGTCGCCCGCGCTTGCGGCGATCCTGCTCTTCTTCGTGCTGCCCGCGATCGCGTCGCTGTTCCTGAGCTTCACCGATTTCGATATCTATGCGCTCGCCGACATCGGCAATCTGCGCTTCGTCGGCTTCCAGAATTACGAACGCCTGGTCGAAAATCCGCTGTTCTGGAAGGCGATGACGAACACATTGCTGTTCGTCGCAGTCGGCACGCCCTTCATCGTCGCGCTGTCGCTGTTCGCCGCGATGCTCGTCAATTCGCGTTGGCTGAAATGGCGCCCCGTGTGGCGCGTTGCGCTGTTCGCGCCCTATGTGACGACGCTCGTCGCGACCGCCGTCGTCTGGCGCTATCTGCTCCATACGCGCTACGGCCTGCTCAACTATCTCCTCTCCTTCTTCGGTATTCCGCCGATCGACTGGCTCGGCAGCCCGACCGCATCGCTGCCTGCGATCCTGCTCTTCGTCGGGTGGAAGACCTTTGGCTATAATATGATCATCTTCCTCGCCGCGCTGCAGACGGTGCCGCGCGAGCTCGACGAGGCGGCGCGGATCGACGGTGCGAACTGGTTCACGCGGCTGCGCCACGTCACCCTACCCGCGATCGGGCCGACGCTGCTGCTCGTCTCGGTGCTCACCGTTGCGGGCATGTTCCAGCTTTTCGCCGAACCCTATGTGATGACGCAGGGCGGCCCCGCCCAGTCGACCGTCACCATCCTCTATTTCATGTATGAGGAGGGGTTCAAATGGTGGAACCTCGGGTCGGGCGCGGCGGTCGCATTCCTACTCTTCCTCTGCATTCTGGGCGTCACGCTGGTGCAGCTCAAACTCGCGAAACGGAGCGGCGCGATATGATGCTCCGCCGCTGGTCCGTCACGCTGCTCGCCGCGCTCGTCGCGCTGGTCACGATTGCACCCTTGCTGTGGATGCTGTCGGTCAGCTTCATGGCGCGCGGCGAGGCGGCGCAATTCCCGCCGCCGCTGTGGCCGGCCAGCCCGACGCTCGAAAACTATCATCTGCTGTTCGGCACCTTCGGCGTCGGCCGCTTCCTGCTCAACAGCATCCTCATCTCGACGCTCGCGACGGCTCTTGCGCTGCTCTTTACCATCCCCGCGGGCTATGCCTTCGCCAAGCTGCGCTTCCAGGGGCGCGACGCGATCTTTCGCATGCTCGTCGCGGCGCTCGTCGTACCGGGACAGATCGGCATGCTGCCGCTGTTTCTCGAGCTCAAGGCGATGGGGCTGGTCAACAGCTATGCGGGCGCACTGGTGCCGTGGCTCGCGGGCATTTTCGGCATCTTCCTCGTCCGCCAATATTGCCTGTCGATTCCCGACGAAATGCTCGAGGCGGCGCGCATCGACGGCGCAAGCGAGGGGCAGATATTGCGCCGCATCGTGCTGCCGATCCTGACCCCGATCATCGTCACGCTGGCGCTGTTCGTCTTCCTCGGCAGCTGGAACGACTTCATGTGGCCGTTGATCATCCTCGCCGATCAGGACCTCTACACGCTGCCCGTCGCGCTCGCCGCGAACAGCCGCCAGAATGTGCAGGATTACGAGATCATGATGGCCGGCGCGGTCGTCACCACCCTCCCCGTCCTCATCCTCTTCCTCGCGTTGCAACGCTATTATCTGAGCGGGCTTCTGACCGGGAGCGTCAAGGGATGAGCCGTTCAACCAAGGAACCGAAGATGACATATTGGACCGCGGCGCTGCTGGGACTCACCCTCGCCACCGCCCCCGCCGCCGCAAAAACAAAGGCGCCGGCGGTGGTCGAAGGCCAGACGCCGCAGCAGCCGGTCGCCCCCGGCAATTATCCGTATCAGCTGTTCGTGCCGAAGGGCTATCTGGCCGATACGGCACGACAATATCCGCTGCTGATCTTCCTCCACGGCTCGGGCGAGCGCGGCGACGATGTCGCGAAGGTCAAGGCGCACGGCCCGCCGAAGATCGCCGACCGCGACCCCGGCTTCCCCTTCCTGACCGTCTCGCCCTTGCTCGGCACCGATCAGGACTGGGACATCGAAAAGCTCGACGCCCTCGTCGATCATGTCGCGAAAAAATACCGCATCGATCCCGAACGCATCTACCTCACCGGCCTCAGCCGTGGCGGCCATGCCAGCTGGCGCTGGGCGATCGCCGAACCGAAGCGCTTCGCCGCAGTGGCCGCCGTCGCCGGGCGTGGCAATCCGGGCGAAGCGTGCCGCCTGATGGACCTGCCCGTCTGGGCCTTCCACGGCGACCGCGACGATGTCGTCGTGCCCGAAGGCAGCTTCAACATGGCGCGCGCGATCCGCGCCTGCGGCGGCCGCAAGGTCCGCCTGACCATCTATCCCGACCTCGGCCACAACGCCTGGGATCCCGCCTATGACGACCCGGCGCTCTATGCCTGGTTGCTCGAACACAAGCTCCCCTCTCCAACGATCACCGACAAGGACAAGAAATGACGCAGACTGTTTTTCCCGACGATTTCCTGTGGGGAGCGGCGACCGCCGCCTATCAGATCGAGGGATCGCCGCTCGCCGACGGCGCGGGCGCGAGCATCTGGCAGCGCTTCAGCCACGACCCGCGGCTGATGGCCGCGAAGGGCGACACCGGCGACGTCGCCTGCGACCATTACAACCGCATGCCCGCCGACGTCGCGCTGATGAAGGAACTGGGGCTGAAAGCCTATCGCTTCAGCGTCAACTGGGGCCGCGTGCTGCCGGAGGGTGTCGGGCGCGTGAACGAACCCGGCCTCGATTTCTACGAGCGACTGGTCGACGAATTGCTCAAGCATGACATCGAACCGCTGCTGACGCTCCATCATTGGGACCTGCCCGCGGCGCTCGACGACAAGGGCGGCTGGCTGAACCGCGACAGTGCCGACTGGTTCGCGGACTATGGCTCGGTGATGTACCGCCGTCTCGACGGCCGCGTGAAGAAATGGGTGACGCTCAACGAACCCTGGGTGATCACCGACGGCGGCTATCTGCACGGCGCGCTGGCCCCCGGCCATCGCAACCTGTTCGAGACGCCGATCGCAAGCCACAATCTGATGCGCGCGCACGGCCGCGCGGTGCAGGCCTATCGCAGTGAGGGCGCGCATGAGATCGGGCTCGTCGTCAATATCGAGCCCAAATATCCCGCGAGCGATAGCGCCGAGGACGTCGCCGCAACCGCGCGCGCGCACGCCTATATGAACCGCCAATATCTCGACCCGGCGCTGAAGGGCAGCTACCCCGACGAGCTCGCCGAGGTTTTCGGCGAAGCCTGGCCGCAATGGCCCGCCGAAGACCTGAAAGACATCTGCCAGCCGGTCGATTTCATCGGGATCAATTACTATACCCGCAACGTGGTCAAGGCCGATCCGAACCAGTGGCCGGTCGGCGCATCGCCGGTGCGCCAGATCGCGACGCACACGACGACCGACTGGGAGGTCTATCCGCCGGCGCTGACCGAGATGCTCATCTGGTTCCGCGACACTTACGGTGACATCCCCGTCTATATCACCGAGAATGGAGCGGCTTTCTATGACCCGCCGACCGCGGGCCCCGACGGGATCGACGATCCGCTGCGCTGCGATTATCTGCGCACGCATATCTCGGCGATCGGCGACGCGATCAAACAGGGCGTCGATGTGCGCGGCTATATGGCCTGGTCGCTGCTCGACAATCTCGAATGGTCGCTCGGTTTCTCGAAGCGCTTCGGCATCGTCCATGTCGATTATGAGACGCAGGTCCGCACCCCCAAGCGCAGCGCGCGCTTCTATAGCAGCGTCATCGCGGCGAACGGCGGGAATCTCGGATGATCCGCTGGCTGCTGATCCTTGCCGCGGCGCTGCTCGCGCAGCCCGCCGCGGCGAAGGAGCGCGCCGACCATTATAGCGCGATGACCTACAATATCCGGCTCGACCTTGCGTCGGACGGCGACAATGCGTGGCCGCACCGGCGGAGCGCGCTGACCAGCCTCGTCGCTTATTATGCGCCCGACTTCGTCGGAATGCAGGAAGTCTTGCTGAACCAGAAGCAGGGCGTCGAGGCCGACCTGCCCGCTTATCAGTTCGTCGGCGTCGCGCGCGACGACGGCAGGGACAAGGGCGAATTTTCGCCGCTGGGTTTCCGCCGCGACCGCTTCGCGCTGGTCGCCTCGGGCACCTTCTGGCTGTCGCCGACGCCCGACGTGCCCGGCAAGGGCTGGGACGCCGCCTATCCGCGTGTCGCCAGCTGGGCACGGCTGAGGGACAAGGCTTCGCTACGTATGCTGCTGGCCGTGAACACCCATTTCGATCATGTTGGCACGACAGCGCGACTTGAGAGCGCGCGGCAAATCCGCCGCTGGATCACCGACCAGCGAAAAAGGGGAGAGACGGTGGTGCTGATGGGCGATTTCAACAGTCCGGCCTATAGCCCGGCGCACGCAGCGATCACCGACGCCGCGGCAGGCCAGATCGCGCTGCACGATACGCTAGTTATCAGCCGCACCCCGCATTTCGGCCCGCTCGGCACCTTCACAGGGTTCAAGATCGAGCAAAATGAACCGAGCCCGATCGATCATATTTTCGTGAGCGACGGCGTCGCGGTGCTGCGCCACGCGACGCTGACGCAACAGACGGGCGGCAAGCTGCCGTCGGATCATTATCCGGTGCTAGTCGACTTTTGCATCAGCCGGGGTTGCTGACAATGGCGCGCTGGCTGCCCCTCTTCGCCGCGGCGCTGCTTGCGGCCTGTTCGCCGACTCCGCCCGCCCAGGTCGGCGCACCGCCGCCGCCCGCGCGGTTGACGACCGACCTCGCGGCCGGTTGGCAGTTCCGTTTCGACGGCGCGCTGACGCCGGAGGCGGCCGCCTCGCTGCCCGATGGCGCGTGGGCGCCAGTCGCGCTGCCACACACGTGGAACCGGCTCGGCGAATATCGCGTCGGCCGGACCGAGGCGACCGACAATCGCCAAGGCATCGGCTGGTACCGGCTGCGGCTCGAGGGCGCGGCGCTGCCCGTGGGCCGCCGCCATATCATCGAATTCGACGGCGTCGGCAACATCGCCGACCTGTGGGTGAACGGGCGCAAGGTCGGCAGCCATGCCGGCGCCTTCTCGCGCTTCCGCTTCGACCTCACCGACACGCTCGACCCGGCGGGTTCGAACCTGATCCTGCTGCGCGCCGACAACAGCAAACCCGAGGCGGGCAGCAGCACCCAGCATGTCGTGCCGCTCGACGGCGATTTCTTCATTCATGGCGGCATCTATCGCGGCGTGCGCCTGCTCCACGTCGCCGAAAGCCATATCGCGCTCGACGATCATGGCGGCCCCGGCGTTTATGCAACCCCGCGCTTCGCCGCCGGCGGACGCGCGGCGCTGGCGGTGCGGGTCAAGCTTGCCGGGGCAGCCGCCGGCCAAAGCCTCGTCGCCATCTTGCGCGACGCCGAGGGACGCCAGATCGCCGAGGGGACGACGCCGCTCGGCGCGCGGCAGGGCGAGGCGCAGTTGACGCTCGACGTCCCCGCACCGCGCCGCTGGAACGGGCGCGCCGACCCCTATCTCTATCGGCTCGAAACGAAGATCGCCGATGCGGGCGCGGCGCTCGACGCGGTGAGCGTCCCCGTGGGTTTTCGCGAGTTCCGCATCGATCCCGCCAAGGGCTTTTTCCTCAACGGCAAGCATCTGCCGCTCCACGGCGTATCGCGGCACCAGGATTATCTCGGCAAGGGCTGGGCGCTCGCTCGCGAAGACCATGAACGCGACATGGCGCTGATCGCCGAAATGGGCGCGAACACCGTGCGCTTCGCCCATTATCAGCACGCGCCCGAATGGTTCGAGCTCGCCGACCGTTATGGGATGATCGTCTGGGCCGAAGTCCCGTTCGTCAACCGCCCATCGAACGACGGATCGACCGGATCGCCCGAGCTTTTCGCCAATGCGAAGGCGCAGATGGTCGAACTGATCCGCCAGAATTACAACCATCCCTCGGTCGTCACCTGGGGCATCGGCAACGAGGTCGACCTCGACATGGTAATCGGCCGCGCGCCGCCGAGCGCCGACGCCCGCCCGCTGCTGCGCGAGCTCAATACGCTGTCGAAAATCGAGGATCCGACGCGCCCGACGGTGCTCGCCGACTGCTGCGAAGCGACGCACGAGGGCGCGGTCCCCGCCGGCGAGCGGCCGCGCCAGCCGGTGCTGTCCGGCATTTCGGATTTGATGGGCTACAACCGTTATTATGGCTGGTATTATCGCGAGGTCGCCGACCTCGGCCCGCATCTCGACCGGATGCACGCGCGCTATCCGGCGATCCCGATCTCGGTCAGCGAATATGGCGCGGGCGGCGCACTCAGCCAGCATGTCGAGGATGGCGGGGCGCACAAGATCGTCCACGCCGGCCGCATGCACCCCGAGGAATTCCAGAGCTGGTTCCACGAACAGAGCTGGCCGCAACTGCGCGATCGCCCCTATCTCTGGGCCAATTGGATCTGGAACATGTTCGATTTCGCATCGAAGATCCGGCAGGAAGGCGACGCCACCGACATCAACGACAAGGGCCTCGTCACCTATGACCGCAAGGTCAAGAAGGACGCCTTTTTCTATTACAAGGCCGAATGGTCGGACGAACCTGTGGTGCACATCAACAGCCGCCGCTGGACGAACCGCACCGAGCCGCTGACGCGCATCCGGGTCTACAGCAATGCGCCGAAAGTGACGGTGACGCTCGGCGGCAGATCGCTCGGCGAAATATCGTGCGCGGATAGCATCTGCGAGGTCGGGGACGTGCGGCTTGCGCCCGGCATCAACCGCGTGACCGCTTCCGCCCGCTTTGCCGGCAAGGAGGTCAGCGACGCGGTCGAATGGACGCTGACGTCGCCCTGACGCCCCTTATTTTGCCTGATCGAGCCAGCCGCCCGTAAAGCCGATGCGCTTCAGCCCGCGGACGATATGCGGGTTCTTGCGCATCACCTTCCAGACAAGGCCGCTGCGATGGTTTTCCATCATCGCGAGGATCGGCCCCTGATCGATGCCCAGATAATCGTTCGCGACCCAGCCGTGCACCGGATCGACCGTGCCGCTGCGCGAACCCTCGTCGGCGAAGGTGAAGCTGGGGTTGAACGCATCCTTGAAGCCGTAGCCGGTATAGAGCCGCTCGCCATATTTGGTGCGCATCGCCATCAGCGACGGGATCGTCACCTCGGGTGCAAAGGCGACCGAGCCCCCGGCCGCAGTAGGCACGATCGTTCCGTCGTCGACGACACGGATCGCGCTGACGCCGCGCGCCATATAGGTGTTGAAGTTGCGGGGGATGCCGCCCACGACAAGCTTCCCTTCGGAATAGGTCGGGCCGTCCGACGCTGTCCAACCCCAGAAATCCGCGCTGTAGCCGACCCATTTGTTCGGATTGTCGGCGCCATAGGCGCGCTGGGCCAGCGTCGCGCGGCGGCTGTTCTCGAAATAATCGATCCCCTTGCCGCGCATGAAGGCGTCTTGGATACCGCGGAAGTCGACCCAGACATGGCTGTATTGGTGCCCGAACAGCGGCTCGAACTGCAGATGCTGCTGCCCATAATAGGTGCCCCAATCCTTCTCCAGATCGGCTGCCCAGCCTTGGTCCCACGCGTCCTTGCCCACGGGGTGCGTCGGCGAGCCCAGCGCGAGGAGATAGACGAGCATGCCTTCGTTGTAGCCGACCCAGTCGTGCGTCTCGAACCCCTTCTCGGGTTTCCACCCCATGGTGATGCCGTGCGATCCCGGATGGTTCACGGCATCGGTGCCGGTGTTGGTGCGCTGGACGAAGGTCCAGTCGACGCGCGTATAGATCTTCTCCGCGAGGTCGCGGATTTCGGCTTCGACAGGGTCGTTGCGATCGAAATAGCTTTGCGCGAACAGCGCGCCGCCAAGGAACAGGCTGGTGTCGACCGTCGATAGCTCGTTGGTTTTGTAGCGCGTGCCGTCGTCGTTCTTCAGGAAATGATAGAAAAAGCCCTTGTAGCCAGCGTTGCCCGCCGCCTCGGGGCCCTGCGGCGCGGTCCAGTAGAAGCGCAGGCAATCGCGCGTGCGCGTCGCGGCTTCGGCGCGCGTCACATAGCCGCGCTCGGCGCCGATGCCATAAGCGGTCAGAGCAAAGCCCGTTGCGGCGATCGACGAAAAGGGATTGCTCGGCCAGCGATCGGGCGCGAGGCAGCGCTCGGTGTCGGTCGTATCCCAGAAATAGCGGAAGGTGCGCTGGGTCAGCTCTTCGGAAAAGGCGGCTTCGCTCATTGGCGTCAGCGCGGGCGGATCGATGGCGGCGGGTGGTGTTGGCGGCGGGGTTGCGGTGCAGGCGGCAGTCAGGGCCACAAAAGGCAGGGCAAGCGATCCACGCCGGAAAAACATTCGATACTCCAGAATAAAAAAGGGGCGCCGGTCACGGGAGGGGGTGTGACCGGCGCCGCTAGATCAACCGGTCAGAAGGAGAAGCCGGCTGATAGCTTAATCGTCCGCGGCGGACCATCAATCGCATAATCGGTCGGGTTGCGAAGCCCGGTGATTGCGTTGAAGCCGCTGAAGTTGCGGTCGTTGAACAGGTTGATGATGTCGAGGCGCAGGCGCACCTTGGTTTCATCGCTGATGAACTTCAGCGGGATATATTTGGTGATCGACAGATCCATCTGGCGATAACCCCACAGATCGCCATTGCCCTCGGTCTTCGTCGAGATGACCTCGCGGCTCAGCGGCTGTCCGGCCGTGCTCACCAGCGCCGCCAGATATTTGGGCGATGCGATCTGGAACTTGCCCGACAGCGTGATTCCGTACGGAATATCGACCGAACCCGCCATCACGAAGCGGTGCTTGCGCACCCCCGTCGAGGTGATGAAATTATAGTCGTCCATGCTCGGGAAATCGAGGCTGAAGGTTTCGCCGAACTGCCGGTTTTCCTCGGCATCGGTGAAGGTATAGGTCGCATCGAGGCTCCACGGCGAGAATTCCGTGTAGCGCTTGGTCAGCTTGAAATAGGCCGTGTTGGCGCGTGTTTCGAGCCCGTTGTCGCCGATTATGATGCTGCCGAACGGCGACGGCGCGAAACCGAACGGCGAGTCCGCATTGCCCGTCGGCGGGAAGAAGGCACCGTTGGGACGGCGGTTGCCGAGCAGATAGACGAAACCGTCCTTGCTCTCGACATAGCTATAGCCGACTTCGAGGTCGAGCAGGTCGAACCTGCCGCGGACGCCCAGGCTGAACTGGTCCGAATAGGGCACCTTCAGATCATTCTTGATGAAGCGCAGTTCACGCCCCGCTCCTGCCGGCAGCCCAGCGATCAGCGCCGCGCGGCCCTCGGGCGTCAGATAGGCCGGGTTCCACGCGATACAGGTCGCGCTCGGCGCGCAGACGTTGGTCGTGTCGCCCGGATTGTTGAAGTTGAAGGTGCGCGTCGCGAACAGGCCCTGCGTCAGTTCCTGCTGGATATTGTCGAACTGCGTCCGGTCGTACGAACGGCCATAGCCGCCGAAGATCGAAAAACGCTTTTCATCGTCGAGAGCATAGGTGAAGCCGACGCGCGGCTGCCACGCGCCCTTGAACGCCTTCCGCTCGCTGCCGGTCGAGATATAATCGTCGATGCTGTAATTGGCGTTCGCGAGGTTCATGTACGGCGGGGTGACGACGCCGTTTGGCCCGACATAGGACGCACGGCCCGCAACGAATTCGGCGATCGCCGGATCGTGGACATAGTTGAGGAACGCAGGCGTACGTTCATAATCCCAGCGCAAGCCGATGTTGAGCGTCAGGCGGTCGTCATATTCCCAATCGTCCTGGGCATAGATGCCGAACTGGAAATTCTTCGACGTGATGTTCGGATCGCCGCCGGCGACCGGCGCGCTGAACACCATACGATACGGGATATCGTCGTTGAACGTGCCGCCGTTCGGATTGTAATTCACATTATAGGTAAAAACCGGGTTCACGCCGTTCTGCGTGTTGGTGTTGAGCTCGACCCACTTGCCCTTCACCCCGACCTTGAAGGTGTGGCCTTCGAGCCCAGTGTAGGTAAAGTCGTTCGACACCTGCCAGCCGTTCTGGCCCTTGTCCTGGAAATTGCTGCCCGCGCCGATGCGCAGGATGTCGCCGCGGCGCGTGGTCGTCGCCGGCGGCGGGTTCGGCACGGTGGCGTTGAACACCGACACATTGCCGAAGTTGAGCGGGCGCGGGCCCCAGGTCACATCTTCATAGGCGACCTTGAAGTCGTTGACCCAGGTGTCGGCGGTATGTTCCCACCGCGCCAGACCGCGCCACTCTTCGACCTTGGCGATCGTGCGCGTTTCGAACGCGGCGAAACCGCTGTTGAACTGCTCGCCGCTCTCGTCGCGATATTTGACCGAGAATTCGAACAGGTCGTTGTCGGTCGGCGTGAAGTTGAGTTTCCCGAAATAGAGATTCTCGTTGAACGTCTCGTTCGCCGACCCGAACACGCCCTGATATTCGCTCGGGAAATAGCTGATCGGAAGTTCGAGGCCCGGCGTGATGTCGCGCGGATTGGTACGGCGCTTGCCCTCATAGGTGAGGAAGAAATGCAGCACATCCTTGATGATCGGGCCGCCCAGCGCGCCGCCGAACTGCAGGTCCTTGGTGCGGATTTTCGGGATATAGCGCGGAAAATTCTCGGCCGGGCGGCGATCGCGCAGGCTCTGGTTGGTGAAGTCGATGAAGCCTTCGCCATGGAATTCGTTCGTGCCCGACTTGGTGATTGCGGTGACCGCGACCGAGCTTACCTGGTCGAACTCCGCCTTGTAGTTCGAGCTGATGACGCGATATTCGCCGATCGCGAGCTGCGGGAACGGATTGCCCTGCGTCGAATCCTGGCCGGTGATGCCGTTCTTGAGGACATAGTCCTTCTGCCCGATGCCATCGATGAAGATGTTGACCGAGTTGCTGCCCTGCGCGCCGCCCTGCAGGCGCGACTGGTCGGTGCCGTTGGTGATGAACTGGACGCCCGGCGCCAGATCGGCGAAGGCAAGGAAGTTGCGGTTGTTCTGCGGCAGCTGTTCGATGAGGCGCTGCGAGATGTTGGTGCCGACCTCGCCGCCTTCCATCGACCGGATGCGGCTGCCGGTGACGATGATCGCATCGCCGTCCGCCGCCGCGATGTCGGGCTGCGAAAAGTCGAAATCGAGCACCGCGCTCTGCGCGACGCTGAGCGTGAATTCGTCGGTATTGCGCACGCCGCCGGGGGTCGTGATCTCGAGGCGGTACGTCCCCGCTGGAAGCGAGGCGAAGGTGTAGCTGCCGTTCGCGCTGACGTTCGAGGTGCGCGTCAGGCCGGTATTGACGTTGATTGCCTTGACCTCGCTGGCGCCGCCGTCGGCGGTCACGGTGCCGCGGAGCGAAGCGTTCGACACCTGCGCCTGCGCCGGCGCGGCCATCCCGACCGCGAGCGCGGCACCGGCGCTGCTCCACGCCAGAGCGGCGGCGAGCGTGCGAGCACGCGACTGACGCGCGGACATGGTTTGAATTTTATGAATCGGCTTCACGGCATCCTCCCTAATTGGCCCCGGAATCTTCCGCGTTCCGTCTGGTTGTCCGCCCGGCTTGCTACCGGCATGGCGACGAATCGCGGGGGAAACCCCGTCGTGTTTTTTTGGTTTGTAACCGGTTTCACGATGACTGTATAGGGGGCAACGAAACAAGTGTGCATTTGCCGGGGACCAGTCGGCGCAAGGCTGTTTTCAGCCATTTTTGTGCGCTAGAGCCAAAGACATATCTCGATTGGGAAGGACGAATCATGCCGCCGATGCCGCGCAACCTCAAACTTCTGACGCTCGCGAGCCTGCTGCTCGCCGTGCCGCTTGCCCCCGCCCCGCTGCTCGCCCAGCCGGCGGCGGCGGCGGCCGCACCGGCGATCGACGGCGCCGGCTGGACGAAGCCCGATCCGGCGATGGACAAGTTCATCGCCGAACTGATCGCGAAGATGACGCTCGAGGAAAAGATCGGCCAGCTTTCGCTGCTCACCAGCGACTGGGATTCGACGGGCCCGACGATGCGCCAGGGCTATCAGGACGACATCCGAAAGGGCCGCATCGGGTCGATCTTCAACGCCTTTTCCGCCAAATATACGCGCGACCTGCAACGGCTCGCGGTCGAGGAAACGCGGCTCAAGATCCCGTTGCTCTTTGGTTATGACGTCATCCACGGCCACCGCACCATCTTTCCCATATCGCTCGGCGAAGCGGCGAGCTGGGACCTGAAAGCTATTGAAAAAGCAGCAAGAATCTCCGCAACCGAAGCGTCGGCCGAGGGCATTCACTGGACCTTTGCCCCGATGGTCGACATCGCGCGCGACGCACGCTGGGGCCGCATGTCGGAAGGGTCGGGCGAAGACGTCTATCTGGGCAGCAAGATCGCGACCGCGCGCGTCCACGGCTTCCAGGGCGACGACCTGAAGCGCACCGACACGATCCTCGCCACCGCCAAGCATTTCGCCGCCTATGGCGCAGCGCAGGCGGGGCGCGACTATCACACGGTCGACATTTCGGAACGCACGCTGCGCGACGTCTATCTGCCGCCCTTCAAGGCGGCTCTCGATGCCGGTGCCGCGACCTTCATGACCTCGTTCAACGAATATGACGGCGTTCCGGCGTCGGGCAGCCGCTACCTCCTGACCGACGTGCTGCGCGAGAAATGGGGTTTCAAGGGATTCGTCGTAACCGATTACACGTCGATCAACGAAATGGTCGCGCACGGCTATTCGAAGGATCTGCAACAGGCGGGCGAACAGGCGATCAACGCCGGGGTCGACATGGACCTGCAGGGCGCGGTGTTCATGGAACATCTCGCCAAATCGGTCGCCGAGGGCAAGGTCGACGTCAAACGCGTCGACGAGGCGGTCAAGGCGATCCTCGAGATGAAATACCGCCTCGGCCTGTTCGAGGACCCCTATCGCTATTCGGACGAAGCGCGCGAAAAGGCGACCGTCTATCGTCCCGACTTCCTCGAAGCCGCGCGCGACGTTGCGCGCAAGTCGATCGTCCTGCTGAAAAACAGCAACAACGCCCTACCTCTTGCCGCCTCGGCGAAGTCGATCGCGGTGATCGGTCCGCTCGGCAACAGCAAGGAGGACATGATCGGCAGCTGGTCGGCCGCGGGCGACCGCAAGGAACGCCCCGTCACGCTGCTCGAAGGGCTGCAGGCGCGCGCGCCGAAGGGCACGACCGTCACTTATGCCAAGGGCGCCGGCTATCACTTCGCCGACGCAGGCAACACCGACGGCTTCGCCGAAGCAATCGCCCTCGCCCAGAAATCGGACGTCATCGTCGCTGCAATGGGCGAGCATTGGAACATGACCGGCGAGGCGGCGAGCCGCACCTCGCTCGACCTGCCCGGCGCGCAGCAAGCTTTGCTCGAGGAACTCAAGAAGACCGGCAAGCCGATCATCCTGGTGATGATGAGCGGCCGCCCCAATAGCATCACCTGGGCCGATACCCATGTCGATGCGATCCTCGAGGCCTGGTATCCGGGGACGATGGGCGGTCACGCGATCGCCGATGTGCTCTACGGCGACTATAATCCGTCGGGCAAACTGCCCGTCACCTTCCCGCGCAATGTCGGGCAGGTGCCGATCCATTACGACATGAAGAACACCGGGCGTCCGATCAACCCGGCGGACCCGAACGCCAAATATGTCTCGCGCTACCTCGATGTGGCGAACACGCCGCTCTATCCCTTCGGCTATGGTCTCAGCTACACCAGCTTCGCCTATTCGCCGGTGACGCTCGACAAGGCGAAGATCCGCCCCGGCGAAAAGCTGACCGCCAGCGTCACCGTCACCAACAGCGGCGCGCGCGACGGCGAGGAGGTTGTGCAGCTTTACGTTCGCGACCTCGTCGGATCGGTGACGCGCCCCGTCAAGGAGCTGAAGGGCTTCGAGAAGATAATGCTGAAGAAGGGCGAAAAACGCACGATCCGCTTCACGCTGACCGATGCCGACCTCGCCTTTACGAAGGCGGATATGAGCTGGGGTAGCGAGCCCGGCCAGTTCAAGCTGTGGGTCGGCCCGTCTTCGGCCGAAGGGTCCGAGGCCGACTTCGAACTGACCCAATAGCTATGAGCGGGCGGGCCGCCTTGTCGGCCCGCCCCCAAGGGTCTACGCGCTTCTTGTGAGTCCCGACGCGCCTCCTGCCTCCTCCTCCTCCCCGCTCGCTCCCTTTCGCTATCCCGCCTTCCGCGCGATCTGGGTCGCCAACCTCGCCTCGAACATGGGATCGATGATCCAGTCGGTCGGGGCGGCATGGCTGATGACCGAAATCACCAATTCGCACCTGCTGATCGCACTGGTGCAGGCGGGCGCGACCATCCCCATCCTGATGCTCGGCGTCTTCGCGGGCGCGATCGCCGACAATTTCGACCGGCGGCGCGTGATGCTCGCGGCGCAGACGGCGATGCTGCTCGTCTCGGCGGCGCTGACGCTCACGACCTGGATGGGCGCGATCACCCCGCTGCTCTTGCTCTTCTTCACTCTCGCGGTCGGCTGCGGTACCGCGCTTAACGGTCCCGCGTGGCAGGCCTCGGTCCGGCTTCAGGTCGGGCCGCAGGATCTGCCGCAGGCGATCGCGCTCAACACCATCGCCTTCAATCTGGCGCGCAGCGTCGGCCCCGCGCTCGGCGGCCTGCTCATCTCGCTGACCGGCCCTGCGCCCGCCTTCGCGCTCAACGCGTTGAGCTATGTCGCGCTGATCGTCGTACTGTTGCGCTGGCATCCCGAGATCACGCCGCCCAAGCGCACGCCGATGCTCGCCGCGATCGCGACGGGGCTGCGCTTCTGCGTCCAGTCGGACCCGGTGCGGCGCATCCTCATTCGCGGTTTCGTCTTCGGCTTCGGCGCGATCGGCTTTCAGGCGCTGCTCCCCTCGCTCGTCCGCGACCGGCTTCACGGCACCGAAACCGTCTATGGGCTCTGTCTCGGCGCTTTCGGCATCGGCTCGATCTTCGCCGCGCTCTGGGTCGGCAAGATCAGGCGGCGGCTCGGTCCCGACCGCCTTGTCAGCATCGCCGCGCTGATCTTTGCCGCTGCGATGTTGCCCGTCGCGCTGACGCAGACGCTGTGGCCCACGCTCGCCGCCGCCTTCGTCGCGGGCATGGCGTGGGTGTCGACGCTGACGACGCTCAACGTCGCGATGCAGCTGCGTTCGCCCGAGGCGATCCTCGGCCGCTGCCTGTCGATCTATCAGGCGGTGACCTTCGGCGCGATGGCGCTCGGCGCGTGGCTGTTCGGCATGGCGGCGGACATCTGGTCGCTGCCGGCCTCGATCCTGATCTCGGCGGTCTGGCTGTTGCTCTCGGCGATCGCGCTGCCGTTCATCGCTGCGATGCCGACGCGCGACGAGGGGCGCGTGATCCGCTGACGAAAGCTCTTAGCAGCTCTTGTATTTCCAGTTCCGGTCCTTGCCTTCGGCGACCTGCGCGACGATCGTCTCGATCCGCTTGACGCGCGTTTCCTCGCGCTTCGCCTCGAGCACCCACTCGATATAGTCGCGGCGCTTGCCCGGCGAGAAGGCGTCCCAATGCCCCTGCGCCACCGCGTTCGCCATCAGCGCGGCGCCCAGATCGCCGGGCAGATCGAGCGCCGCCTTGGGCTTCGGTGCCGAGCGCTTCGGCTTCCCGTCGGCGCAGAGCGCAGCCGCCTTTTCGATCCAGGCCGCCATCTGCGTGTCGGACGGCAGATCGGCGAGCGAGCCAAGCCGCCCCATGCTGCCCATCGCACCGGTGTCGCGCGGCGAGCCCGTGACTTCCTCGTCGCGCCAGAAGCCAAAGGTCGCATGTTCCTTGAACGCCGCCATCCCGGCGAGATTCTGGCCGCCCAACACGAAATGCGGCACGCCCCATTTCAACGTTTCTTCGCAGCCTGGCGCATGCTTGTGGACCAGTTCACGCAAGTGCCGCAGGATTGGCTGCGCGAAGGCTTGGCGCTTCGCGATATAATCGTCGACGCGCGGGTCACGGCTCATCCCGCGTGCCGCGCCGCGACGAGATAGTTGAGCGCCTCACTGCCGCCGAGCTTGAAGCCCTTGGCGGGCGACGGCGACAGGCCGGTGCGGTCAATGACCTGCAATCCGGCGCGCTCCATCAATCCGGTCAGCTCCTCGGGCTTCAGAAACTGATCCCAGTCGTGCGTGCCGCGCGGCACCGCGCCGATCCGCTCGGCCGCCTCGACGAGCAGCAGCTTCGACAACGCGGTGCGGTTCGGGGTCGACAGGATCATCAGCCCTCCGGGCGCAAGCCTCGCTGCGAGTTCGGCGACGAAGGCCGCGGGATCGGTGACATGTTCGACCACTTCCATCGAGGTGACGAGATCGAAAGTCCTAGCGGGCAGAGCAGCGAGTTCGCCCGCATGATAGTCGATCACCAGCTCCTGCCCCGCCGCATGGTCGCGCGCCGCGGCGATATTCTCGGGCGCCGCATCGACCCCCGTCACCTTGGCGCCTAGACGCGCCAGCGGTTCGGCGAGAAGTCCGGCGCCGCACCCGACGTCGATCGCGCTGCGCCCGGCGAGCGGATGGCGTTCGCGCGCATCGACATGCCAATGCGCGTCGATCTGGTCGCGGATATAGGATAGTCGCACCGGGTTCAGCTTGTGCAGCATCGCCGACGATCCATGCGGGTCCCACCAGTCGGCGGCGAGCGCGCCGAAATGGGCGGCTTCATTCGGGTTGATCGTCGGGGCGCTCATGGGTGCGATGTGGCACCGCACTCCGGTGCGCGCAAGAAATTTGCCTCACAGGACAGCGGCTCGACGAAAAACTGCGGTGAGCTTGTCGCGGAGCAAGAAAAATTATCCTGGCGGGATCATCGCCGCCTTGCCATCGCCCGCCCCCTTCCCTAACAGCCGGACGCCGCAGAAATGCTTGAGAAAGTTGCGGTCGAAACCAGTTCAGGAAAGCGGGGCGAGATGGCGCGGATCGTGATGAAATTCGGGGGCACGTCGATGGCGGGCACCGAGCGGATTCGCACCGTGGCGAAACTCGTCGCGCGCGAAGTCGCGCAGGGCAACGAGGTCGCGGTCGTCGTGTCGGCGATGGCGGGCGAGACCGATCGGCTCGTCAATTTCTGCCGCGAAGCCAACCCGCGCTACGACCCCGCCGAATATGACGTCGTCGTCGCGGCGGGCGAACAGGTCACGTCAGGCCTGCTCGCGCTGACGCTGCAGGCGATGGGCGTTCCCACGCGCAGCTGGCTCGGCTGGCAGCTCCCGATCCGCACCGAGGAAGCGCACGCGCGCGCGCGCATCATCGACATCGACACCGGCGGGCTTCTCGCTGCGATGAGGCGCGGCGAGGTTGCGGTCATCCCCGGATTCCAGGGCATGATGGACGACGGCCGCGTCTCGACGCTCGGCCGAGGGGGATCGGACACCAGCGCGGTCGCGGTCGCTGCCGCGGTGAAGGCTGACCGGTGCGATATCTATACCGACGTCGACGGTGTATACACGACCGACCCGCGCATCGTCGCGCGAGCGCGCAAGCTCGACTATGTGACGTATGAGGAAATGCTCGAACTCGCGAGCGTCGGCGCCAAGGTTCTGCAGACCCGCTCGGTCGGGCTCGCGATGAAGATGGGCGTGCGCGTGCAGGTGCTCTCGAGCTTCGTCGAGGGCGACGAGGCTCCCAAAAAAGGCACGATGATCGTCAGCGACGAGGAAATAGAGGAACATCAGATGGAACGGCAGCTGATCACCGGCATCGCCCACGACAAGAATGAAGCGAAGATCATCGTCACCCGCGTACCCGACAAGCCGGGCGCGGTCGCGAACATCTTCGGCCCGCTCGCCGCGTCGGGCATCAACGTCGACATGATCATCCAGAACGTCGGCCGCGAAAAGGGCGAGACCGACGTGACCTTCACCGTCCCCGGAACCGACCTGCTGCGCTCGATCGACCTGCTGGAAGGCGCGAAGGAAAAGATCGGCTTCAACCGCATCATCAGCGACGACAAGGTCGCCAAGATCAGCGTCGTCGGCGTCGGCATGAAGAGCCACGCGGGCGTCGCGAGCACGATGTTCCGCGCACTGGCGGATCGCGGGATCAACATCCAGGCGATCTCGACCAGCGAGATCAAGGTCAGCGTGCTGATCGACGAGGACGAAACCGAACTCGCGGTGCGCGTGCTGCACACGGCTTACGGCCTCGACGCGGAATAAGATTACCAATCCTCCCCGTGGCGAAGCCATGGGGAGGTGGCAGCGCAAAGCGCTGACGAGGGGCGGATAACACGGCTCACCACGCGCTACGCGCGCGGTCCCCCTCCCCATGGCTTCGCCACGGGGAGGATTGGTGGCTCAATAAATATGCACCGCCTTGGTGACGAGATAGCCGTCGAGGCCTTCGGGGCCGCTCTCGCTGCCGAAGCCCGATTCCTTGATCCCGCCGAACGGCGCGTCGAGCGTCGAGATGACGAAGCTGTTCACCCCGACCATGCCGCTTTCGATGCTGTCGACGATGCGGTTGATGCGGCGGCCATTCTCGGTGAAGGCGAAGGCCGCGAGGCCGTAGGGCAAGCGGTTCGCCTGTTCGAGCGCCTCGTCCTCGGTGCCGAACGGGCGGATGAGCGCCATCGGGCCGAAGGGTTCGTGGTTCATCGCGTCGGCCTCGACCGGCACGTCGGCGATCGCGGTCGGCTGGAAGAAATAGCCGTTGCCCGTGGCCTCGCCGCCCGCGACCACGCGCGCGCCCTTGGCCTTGGCGTCGGCGACGAGCGCCTCCAATGCTGGGATGCGACGCGCGTTGGCGAGCGGGCCCATCTGGGTGTCGGCGTCGAGGCCGCTGCCGATCTTCACCTTTTGGGTGCGCTCGGCAAAGCCCTTCACGAAGGCGTCGTAAATGCCCTGCTGGACATAGAAGCGCGTCGGCGAAATGCAGACCTGGCCCGCGTTGCGGAACTTCTGCGTCACGACCTTGTCGAGCGTCGCCTGGAGATCGCAATCATCGAAGACGAGCACCGGGGCGTGGCCGCCCAGCTCCATCGTGATGCGCTTCACGCCGTCGGCGGCGAGCCGCATCAGATGCTTGCCGACCGCGGTCGAGCCGGTGAAGCTGACCTTGCGGATCACCGGGCTCGCCAGCAAATGGCGGCTGATCATGTACGGATCGCCGTAGACGAGCTGGACGACGTCGCCGGGGATGCCGGCGTCGGCGATGCAGCGCATGATCGCGCTGGTGCAGCCGGGCGTCTCCTCGGGCGCTTTCGCGATCACGACGCAGCCCGCGGCGAGCGCGGGAGCGATCTTCTTGACCATCAGATTGACGGGGAAGTTCCACGGGCTGAAGCCCGCGACGGGACCCACCGGATGCTTCGTCACCATCGCGCGCTGGCCGAGCGGGCGCTGGAGGACGCGGCCCTCGATGCGTTTGCCCTGCTCGGCGAAATAGGCGAACAGCCCCGCTGCCGAGAGCACTTCGCCGCGCGCTTCGGCGATCGGCTTGCCCTGTTCGAGCGTCAACAGGGTCGCGATATGGTCGACGCGTTCGCGGATGATTGCCGCGGCCTTGTGCATCAGCGCGGCGCGCTCGTCGGGGGTCTTGGCGCGCCACACGGGCCAGCCGCGTTCCGCAGCGGCGAGCGCTTCGTCGAGGTCGGCGGCGGTCGCCACCGGCAGCTCGGCGATCGTGCCGGCGGTCGCGGGGTTGTAGACCGGCCGCTCGTCGCGCCCTTCACCGCTCCGCCAGGCGCCGTCGATGAAGAGCTGGAGGTCGGCGTCGTAGGTCGCGGTCATATGCATTTCCTGCCTGATCCGCTCGCATCGAGCGAAGTCGAGATGCCCTCGACCTTGCTCCACGCCGATGGGTGTCTCGACTTCGCTCGACACGAACGGAAATGGGGGTAGTCAGATAACGCGCATATAAGACGCGTCAGCGATAGTTAAAGCTGATGCTGATCCGCTCACCCTTGCCCGAATGCGGCATCACTTCGTGCCGCAGCCAGCTTTCCCACAGGAAGACGCGTCCTGCGGCGGGCTCGGCGTAGACGAAGGGCAACAGATGCTCGGGCGCATCGTTGGTGCGGCCGGGCGCCGCCATCAGCATCGGCAGGCGCGGGTCTTCGAGCTTGAGTGCGCCCGATCCCGGCGGGACGGCGACGTAGAAAGTGCCCGACACGATGCTGTGCGGGTGGATATGGCCGCTGTGCGTGCCGCCGGGTTTGAGCACATTGACCCACAGGCTGTCGAGCTTCAACGGTTTCACGAGGTCGAAGTGGCTCGCCTTGGCAAACGCCTTCACTTCCTTGTCGAGCAGCTTCTTGAGATCGTAAAAGGCCGGATCGCGTTCGGGCAGGTCGCCGAGGCTGGCGTAGCTCGTATAGCCCTTGTAGCCATGCTCGCGGCTCCACGCCCGGCCCGCGCCATCCTCTTCGGCGAACAGGCGGCTACTCTCCTCCAGCTCTTCGAGCAGATCGGGCGTGCCGATATCGGCCTCGTAGAAATTTGTGGCGAAGAGCGTGCGAACGGGCATGATGGCCGCAAAGCACAGCGAACGAACAAGAGCAAGGGAGAGGGTATGGCCGAGTTTGAACTGATCGCCGACGGATTGCGCTTTCCCGAGGCGCCGGTCGTGATGGATGACGGCAGCGTGATCGTCGTCGAGATCGAAGCGGGGCGCATCACGCGCTGCTGGCCGGGCGGCAGGAAAGAGGTCATCGCGGCCCCCGGCGGCGGACCCAACGGCCTCGCGGTCGGCCCCGACGGCAAGCTTTACTGCTGCAACAACGGCGGCTTCAGCTATGTCGAGGCGAACGGCTATCTGGCGCCGCATGGCATCGCGGACGATTATTCCGGCGGACGCATCGAACGCATCGATATCGACACCGGCGAAGTCGAAATATTGTACAAGTCGGGCGACCATGGCGTCGTTCTGCGCGGCCCGAACGACATCATGTTCGACGCGCATGGTGGCTTCTGGTTCACCGATCATGGCAAGGTCGATTATGCCGCGCGCTGCCACGACATCGTCGGCATCTTCTATGCCAAGGCCGACGGCAGCTTGATCGAGGAAGTGATTTTTCCGAGCTATAATCCGAACGGCATCGGCATCTCGCCCGACGGCACCAAGCTGTATGCCGCCGAAACTTACACATGCCGGCTGACCCAGTTCAACATCGTCGCCCCCGGCAAGGTCGACGATGCGGCAGGACCGGGCGGCCCCGGCATCCCGCTCTATCGCCCCGCGGGCTATAAATTCTTCGACAGCCTCGCGATGGAGGCGAACGGCAATATCTGCGTCGCGACGATCGGCGAGTGCGGCATTTCGGTCGTTGGGCCCGACGGCGCGCTGGTCGAATTCGTAGCGACCGACGATATTTTCACCACCAACATCGCCTTCGGTGGAGCCGATATGCAGGACGCTTATCTGACGCTGTCGGGCAGCGGGCGGCTGGTAAAGACGCGCTGGGCGCGGCCGGGACTGAGCCTACAACATTGACTTAGTCAAGTGACTTAGCTAAGCGCATGGCATGACGATCGTGACCATCCACGAAGCGAAGACGCATCTGTCGCGCCTGATCGCCCGCGTGCTCGCAGGCGAAGAGGTGACGATCGCGCGTGGCAAGGAACCGGTGGTGAAGCTGATACCGGTGAACGAACCGCCCAAGGCGAAACGCAAGCTCGGGACGCTGAAAGGCAAGATCGATCTCGACAAGGGATTCTGGGATCCCCTGCCCGAGGAATATCTGGCGCTGTGGAATGGCGAAGGCCGCAACTGACGCGCGATGAACCTGTTGCTCGACACGCACGCGCTGATCTGGGCTGCCAATGAGCCGGACCGACTGCCGAACGCGGTGCGGGCGGCCATCGAGGACCCAGTCAATCATATCTGGATCAGCGCGGTGTCCGCGATCGAGGTCGCGATCAAGTTCCAGATCGGCAAGCTGGAAGGCGCCGACGAACTCGCCGAGCGGTTCGAAAAGGTCATCGCCGGCTTCGGCTTCGAGCCGTTGCCCATTTCGGTCGCGCACGCTAGCCTGGCGGGCCTGCTGCCCTTCGAGCATCGCGATCCCTTTGATCGCATGTTGATCGCCCAGTCCCAGATCGAACAATATTCGTTGGTGTCCAACGAGAAACTGTTCGACCAGTTCGGCGTCATGCGTTTCTGGTAGGGAGGCCGCGATGCACGAGGAAACACATGCCGTCACGCGGATCGGCTGGCTGCGCGCCGCGATCCTCGGCGCCAATGACGGGATCGTCTCGACCGCCAGCCTGATTGCAGGGGTGCGCGCGGGCGGTCGGCAGTCGGTCAATTCGG
>JACDQN010000272.1 GCA_015657575.1 Sphingopyxis sp. | reverse complement strand
GCGGGTGGGAGCGGGGCGTAGGTCGTCTTTTCGAAGGTCACGCGGTCGATCATCGACCGCCGCCCTGCCAGGGCGGCAGCGTGTCGAGCCTGTCGCTCCACAGCACGCCGATGCCAGTGGGGCCGTAGAGCTTATGTCCAGAAAACACGTAATAATCGCAGCCGAGCGCCGCGACATCGACCGGCAGGCGTGGCACGGCCTGACAGCCATCGACCAGCAGCTCGGCACCGACGCGGTGAGCCAATTCCGCCGCGCGCGCGACATCGAGCGGGCTGCCGAGCACGTTCGACACATGCGCGAAGGCGACCATCGCGTGTTCGGGGGTGAGCAGCTTTTCGGCGGCGTCCAAGTCAATGCAGCCGTCGGCGGTCAGCGGGCAGACGTCGACCTGCCAGCCCGCGAGCTGCCAGGGGACGATATTGCTGTGATGCTCGAGCATCGACAACAGCACGCGGCCCTTCTTCGGATGCGAATAGGCGACGAGGTTGATCGCCTCGGTCGCGCCGCGCACGAACGCGATCTGCTCTTCCTTCGCGCCGATAAATGCCGCGATCCGTCGCCGCGCCGCCTCATAGGCGAGCGTCATGTCGGCCGAACGCGCATAGACGCCGCGGTGGACGGTCGCATAGTCGCGGCCCATCGCGTTCACCGTGGCGTCGATGACAGCCTGCGGCTTTTGCGCGGTCGCGGCGGTGTCGAGATAGTGCCAGCCGGGGGGCAGGCCGGGGAACTGGTCTCTGACCCCGTTCGTGTCGAGCGCAGTCGAGACATCCCGAAGGCGTGCGCTACCGATGGGCATCTCGACTTCGCTCGATGCGAGCGGGGAGGGGAGGTTGGTCACACCAGCTCTCCCAGCTTGGCCAGCGCGAGCGCCTGCAAGCGCTCCTCATCCTCGGCGCCGTCGAACACGCCTGCGACGAAGGCTTGCAACAACAGCTTCTTCGCTTCGGCCGGCGGCAGGCCGCGCGACTGGAGGTAGTAGAGTGCTTGTCCGTCGAGCTCGCCGATCGCGCACCCATGGGCGCATTTGACGTCGTCGGCGAAGATTTCGAGTTCGGGCTTGGCGTTGGCGGTCGCGCTGCGGCCCAGCAGCATCGCCTTCACATCCTGCTCGCTGTCGGTCTGCTGCGCATCGCGTGCGACCGCGACCTTGCCGAGATAGGTGCCGGTGGCGGTGCCGCCGAGGACCGAGCGTATCATCTGCCGCGACGTCGCGCCGGGCTCGGCGTGGGTGACCGTGGTGACGATCTCGAGATTCTGCTGACCGCCGCCGATCTGCGCCGCGCCGAGATGGAAGTCGGCGCCCTCGTGCAGTGTCACCGCGAGCTCGATGCGGCCGTAGGCGCCGCCGATGTTGAGCACGTGCAATGCCGCGGTCGCGCCCTTGCCGAGCACCAGTTCGATCTGCTGGATCGCGCCTTCATCCTGCACGATCGCGCGCCGGAAGTCGCCGCCCGCGGGCACGACGATGCTTTCGGCCGCGGGCAGCGGCCACGCCGCGGTCACCGCGTCGATGTCGCTATAGCGCCACGCTTCGTCGCGCCGAGTGGGGAGCGCGGTCATCGGGTCATACCTTCTTCGTCACCCCGGACCTGATCCGGGGTCCCGCTTCCTTCGCCGCCGACAAAGCGGGATGCCGGATCAAGTCCGGCATGACGAGGAAAGGGAAGGCGCGTGGGAATGCTCACGCCGCGATCTCCGCATAGCCTTCGCGTTCGAGCTCGAGCGCCAGTTCGGGGCCACCCGACTTGACGATGCGGCCGGCCGCGAGGACGTGAACGAAATCGGGCTGCACATAGTCGAGCAGGCGCTG
>JACDQN010000271.1 GCA_015657575.1 Sphingopyxis sp. | reverse complement strand
GCGGCGGCGGCAGCTTCGGCGGCGGCGGCGCCTCGGGCGGCTGGTAGGGGAGCACAGGATATGCCACGCAAAGTCAGCCATGTGAGCGAAGCCGACCATAATCTGGTCACCGCGGCGATCGCGAGGCGGAGTTGCACACGAGCGGCGAAATCGTCGCCGTCGTCGCGGCGCAGTCGAACGATTATGACGATGTCGCGCTCGTCTGGGCCAGCGTTGTCGCCTTTCTCGCCATGTCGGTGATCGCGCTCTTTCCCGAATTCTACCAAGGTCTCTACTACCGGATCAGCGGCGGCTGGGGGCACGAGCTGACCGCAAACCAGTGGCTGGGCACCGTGATCGCGATCGGGGTGATCAAATGGATCGGGATGTGGCTGATCCTGCTGTGGCGCCCGCTGCGCCTGTGGCTGACGCCCCGCGCGATTCTGGCGGGCCGCGTCCGCGCCCGCGCGGTCGATCTGTTTAAGGTCGGGACCGAGGCAAAGACGCTCGGCCGCACCGGCGTGCTCCTGTACCTCAGCCTTCGCGAGCACCGCGCCGACATCGTCGCCGACCAGGCGATCGCCGCAAAGGTATCCCCCGAAATATGGGGCGACGCCATGGCAGCGCTGATCGATCATGTGCGCGCTGGGCGGCCCGGCGACGGCATGGCGGAAGCGATCCGCCAGATGGGCGTCGTGCTCGCCGAGCATTTCCCGCGCGGCAGCGACAATCCGAACGAATTGCCCGACCGATTGATCGAAATCTAGGCGTTCCCTGATCCCGTCTGTGCTGAACTTGTCGAAGCACCGTTCTTCGTTCTAACGTCAAAAGGAAGAACGGCCCTTCGACAAGCTCAGGGCGAACGGATTTCGAAGGATTTGCCATGTCCCGCCCCTCCCCCGGCACCCCGATCGAAACGCGGTGGGAAGGCCGCTACATCACCGTCAGGCAGCAGGGCAACTGGGAATATGTGTCGCGCTCGCGCGGCATGCACGCGGCGGTGATCCTGGCAATCGACGAAGCTGCCGACGGCCGCCATGTCATCCTTGTCGAGCAATATCGCGTGCCGCTGAAGGTCCAATGCCTTGAACTGCCCGCGGGCCTCGTCGGCGACGAGATCGCTGGCGAAGCGACCGAAATCGCGGCCGCCCGCGAACTCGAAGAGGAAACGGGCTATCGCGCCGCGCAGTGGCGGACCGTGGGCGAATTCTACAGCTCGCCCGGCATGGTGAGCGAGAGCTTCACCCTGCTCCATGCGACCGGACTGACGAAGGTGGGCGAAGGTGGCGGCGTTGTCGGCGAAGACATCATCGTCCACCGGGTGCCGCTCGACGGCATCGAGGATTTCGTCGCCAAGAAGCGCGCCGAGGGCTGCGGCGTCGACGTGCGCGTCGCGCTCCTCCTCGCGGTCGGCCTACTCGCCTAGCGTCCGGGGAAACGCCAGCCCAGCACCGGCCGCGCGAGCGCGAGCCCGGTCAGGAAACCGCCGATCGACGCCCAGATCGTCGGAATTGCAAAGCCGCCCGCAGCGACGCCGATCAACAGCTGCAGCCCGATCCACGCGGCACCGAGCCACAACACGCGCACCCACGGGCCCGAAACCGGGCCGAGCGGTCGCATGTCACTGCGGTTGAAGATCAGCGCGAACACGGCGAGCAGGGCCGCGACCGACGCGTTGGCGCCGAGCAGCGGGATGCCGAGCCGCGGCTGCGCAATCCACAGCATCAACGCGCCGCCAACGGCGCCCGCGACGAGCAGCACCGACAGCGCCACCTTGCCCAGCGGCTGTTCGAGCTGGCGCCCGATGAACAGCAGGATCAGCGCGTTGAAGGCCAGCGCGACGACATCATAATGGATGAAGAAGGCGGTGAACGGCGTCAGGATCGCCGGCACCATCGGGCCGCTCTCGATCATGCCGGCACCGAAGCGAGCCGGGATGAACCCGCCCATCACCGCCGCGTCGCCCCACAGCCCCGTCACGACGAGCAGGATGTGGAACACGGCGAGTACCGCGGCGAGCGCGGTAACGAACGGCCCGGGCGGCAGCGTCATCGGGCCGTCCCCCCGGCTCAGACGAATTCGATCTTCGTCACCAGATAATATTTGTCGCCCGCCGGCACGGTCACCTCGACCTCGTCGTCGACGCGGCGGCCAATCAGCGCGCGGCCGAGCGGCGAGTTGTAGCTGATCTTGCCGTCCTTGGCATCCGCCTCGGCCTGGCCGACGATCTGATAACGCACCGGCTTGTCGTCTTCATCGGCGAGCGTGACGGTCGCACCGAACACGATGCGGTCGCCCGACAGCGTCGTCGGGTCGATCACCTGCGCGCGCGACAGGCGGTCTTCAAGGTCGCCGATCGTCGCTTCGACCTGACCCTGACGCTCTTTCGCGGCGTGATATTCGGCATTTTCCGAAAGGTCGCCATGCGCGCGCGCTTCCTCGATCGCATCGACGATCAGAGGGCGCTCGGCCTTGAGAGTCGCGAGCTGGGCGCTCAGCTTCTCATAGCCTTCCTGCAGCATCGGTACCTTTTCAACGCTAGCCATTATCCTGTTGTCCTTCGTCAATAATCCTGCCTCGGCGGTTGAGCGCCGAGCGGCTGAGCCGCTGTGTCCATAATGTCAGGGAGGTGGAGCGGTATCCTCAATAATAGTCCTGAAGCGGCTTTACTTCAAGACTATGCGCGCGCAGCGCGCCGATCGCGTGCGTGGCCGCATCGCTACCCGCCGCGGTCGTGTAATAGGCGATGTCGGCGGCCAGCGCCGAGGCGCGGATCGACTGCGAATCCTGCAGCGACTGCCATCCCTCGGTGGTGTTGAAGATCAGCTGGATGTCGCCGTCCTTGATCCGGTCGACGATATGCGGCCGTCCCTCGGCGACCTTGTTGACGCGCTCGACCTCAATGCCCTGCTCCGCCAGATAGTCGGCGGTGCCGCCGGTGGCGACGACCTTCCACCCCCAGGCGCGCAGCTGTTTGACCGACGCGACGATGCGCGGCTTGTCGCTGTTCTTGACCGACACGAAGACGCGGCCGTCGGTCGGCAGGCGGTCGCCCGCGCCCAGCTGCGCCTTCGCAAAGGCGAGATTGAAATTGCGATCGATTCCCATGACTTCGCCCGTGGACTTCATCTCGGGCGACAAGACCGGATCGGTGCCGGGGAAGCGCGCGAAGGGGAAGACCGCCTCCTTCACTGCGACATGTGCGATGTCGCGGTTGATCCTGGGCAGGTCGGCAAGCTTCTCGCCCGCCATCACCCGCGCCGCGATCTTAGCGATGGGCGAACCCACCGCCTTCGCGACGAAGGGCACGGTGCGGCTGGCACGCGGGTTGACCTCGATCAGATAGACCTCTTCACCCTTGACCGCGAACTGGATGTTCATGAGGCCGCGAACATCGAGAGCGCGCGCGAGCGCATCGGCCTGCCGCTCGATCTCGGCGACGATCTTGTCCGACAGGCTGTACGGCGGGATCGAGCAGGCGCTGTCGCCCGAATGGACGCCGGCTTCCTCGATATGCTGCAGCACGCCCGCGACGACGACATCGGTGCCGTCGCACAGCGCATCGACGTCGACCTCGATCGCGTCGCGCAGATAGCGGTCGATCAGCACCGGCGAATCGCCCGACACCTGCACCGCGGTCTCGATATAATTTTCGAGCTGCGCCTGATCGTCGACGATCTCCATCGCGCGCCCGCCGAGCACATAGCTCGGGCGCGTGAGCACCGGATAACCGATGCGCGCCGCGACCGCGACCGCTTCCTCGCGGCTGCGCGCGATGCCATTCTCGGGCTGCTTCAGGCCAAGCTTGTTGACCAGCGCCGCGAAACGCTCGCGGTCTTCGGCCAGGTCGATCGCGTCGGGCGAAGTGCCGAGGATCGGGATTCCCGCCTCGGCGAGCGCCTGCGCGAGCTTCAGCGGGGTCTGGCCGCCGAACTGGACGATCACGCCGACGAGTTCGCCCTTCGACATTTCGACGTGCAGGATTTCCAGCACGTCCTCGGCGGTCAGCGGCTCGAAATAGAGGCGGTCCGACGTGTCATAGTCGGTCGACACCGTTTCGGGGTTGCAGTTGACCATGATCGTT
>JACDQN010000270.1 GCA_015657575.1 Sphingopyxis sp. | reverse complement strand
CGTGCCCGAACAGCTCGCTCTCGATCAGCGTTTCGGGCATCGCGGCGCAGTTCATGATGACATAGGGCTTGTCCCACCGCGTCGAGAGGCGGTGCAGACGCTCGGCGATCAGCTCCTTGCCGGTGCCGCGCTCGCCGATGACCAGCACGGGGCGATCGAGCAGCGCCGCCTGGCTCGCGCGATCGACCGCATCCTGAAAGGCGGCCGACTGGCCGATGAACTGCGTTTCACGCTCCATTCCCAATGATTGGCAAAATTTCCCGCTGATTGGCAAGACAAATCGGTGGCGGGAGCGATTTCAGTGCGAAGAGGGGCGGATTCGCGTGGCTTTCGCCAATTGGCACACCCCCTGCATAGTGTTTGTCGAACCGGTGCATTTGCCCCGGTGCAGCGAAAGATCAGAAAGGTTCGATCATGAAGTCGATTTATGTCCATGTCGCTACATTCACGCTGAGCGTGGCCGGCGCGCTGGCCATTTTCGTCGGCGCGATCGACCCGCAGGTCGTCGCCAGCCTGACCGGTTCCCCGGCCGGCCCGCTGGCGATCGCTGCTTCGACCCCGGCGGTCAGCCCGATGGCCTGACCGACACACTGGTGCCGGGGCACTCTCCCCCCTTGCCCCGCCCCGGCACCAGCATTTTACAGGACCAAATTTTCGACAGGAGTTTCAACATGGGTATTTTCTCACGCACCCGCGACATCATCGCCGCCAATGTCACCGACCTGCTCGACCGGGCCGAGGATCCGGAAAAGATGATCCGCCAGATCATCTTCGAGATGAACGAAACGCTCGTCGAAGTCCGCGCTTCCGCCGCCCGCACGATCGCGGACCAGAAGGAAATGCGCCGCCACATCACGAAGCTCGAAAGTCTGCAGGACAGCTGGAAGGAAAAGGCCGAACTCGCGCTGTCGAAGGACCGCGAAGACCTTGCCACCGCCGCGCTCGTCGAAAAGCAGAAGGCCGGCGACATGGCCGACAAGCTGAAGGCCGAGATCGCGACGCTCGACGATGCGCTGAAGGGTTATGAAGCCGACATCGCCAAGCTGCAGAAGAAGCTCAGCGAAGCGCGTGCCCGCCAGTCGAGCGTTGTCAATCGCCTTGAAAGTGCCGAAAACCGGTACAAGCTGCGCGAGATGACCAATGGCGACCGCGTCGAAGACGCCTTCTCGCGCTTCGAAATCCTCGAGCGCCGCGTCGACGAGGCCGAAGGCCGCGCCGAAGCCGCCGGCCTGGGTTATAAAAAGTCTCTCGACGAGGAATTCGCCGAGTTGCAGGCCGCTGACAAGGTCGCCGACGAACTTGCCGCCCTCAAGGCCGCGCAAGGCAAGAAATAAGGAGCCGGACCGATGGAAGAAGTGATCATTGTCCCGATCGTCATCGGCACGCTCTTCCTCGGTCTGCCCTGGCTGATCCTCCACTACATCACGAAGTGGAAGCAGGCCAAGACGCTGACCGGAGAGGACGAGCAGCTGCTCGACGAACTATACGACACGGCGCGCGGCTCGAAAACCGCCTGCACACCGTCGAACGCATCATCAGCGCCGACCATCCCGATTTCCGCCCCTCGGTGCGGAGCGATGAGGAGCTGGCGCAACTCGAAAACAACAGCACGAGCCGGAGGAACTGAAGATGTCTGCCAGCCGCACCAAATTCTACCTCGACAAGCAGAACGCCAAATGGAGCGGCGTGTGCGCCGGGATCGCGGACTACAGCGGGATCGACGTGCTCTGGGTCCGCGTCGGCGCGGTCCTCCTGACCCTGATGGGCGGTTTCCCCTGGACGTTGATCGCTTACTGGATGGTCGCCTGGATGGGCACGCCGAAACCCTTCGCGCTCTATGGCTCGAACGAGGAAGCGAAGTTCTGGCAGGGCGTGCGCTCGAACCCCAGCGCCTCGACCCGCGACATCCGCTCGCGCTTCCGCGACATCGACCGCCGGCTTGCCGACATCGAGCTTTACTACACCAGCCACAACCGTCGGCTCGCCGACGAGATCGACGCGCTGCGCTGAGCCGAGCGCGGACGATCGAAGGCAACAGGGAGAAGACAGATGAATTTCGGTGGTACCGGCTTTGTCCTCGCCATCATCGCATTGTCGATCGGCGGCTGGATGTTCACCACCTGGATCCGCGCCAAGCACGGCTATCCGGTTGAAAATGAATGGGGTGGCACGGTTCATCGAACCGACCCCGACGCTGATCGAAAAATCAAGCTCTTGACCGACGACAATGCCAAGCTCGCCAGCCAGATCGGCCGGCTCGAGGAACGCATCTCGGTGCTGGAGCGGATCGCGACCGAAAACCACGGCCAGGCGGCGCAGCTCGCCGACCAGATCGACCGGCTGCGCTGAGGGGACATGACATGAATCTCGATGTACTGAACACCATCGCCCCCGTGGCAGCGATCATCGGCCTGGCTACCGTCGGCGGATGGGTCTTCACCACCTGGCTCCGCGTCAAGAACGGCTATCCGCTCGAAAATAGCTGGGGCAAGGCCGTCTATCCGAGGACCGGCGACGAGGCGATGGAGCGCGTCAAGCTGATCAGCCAGGAAAATGCCCAGCTGCGCGCCGAACTCGGTTCGGTCAAGGACCGGCTCGCGGTGATCGAGCGCATCGTCACCGACGAGAGCCACCGCGTCGCGAGCGAGATCGAGGCGTTGCGGCGCCCCGCGAACTGAAAGGATCGGACATGGAAGCCATCTTCATCCTCACCATCGTTGTCGGACTGCCGGTCACGCTCGGCATCGGTTACGCCGCCTTCGAGCGCCATCTGAAGTTCAAGGAACGCCAGCTCAAGGCGATTACCAACGAAACCGCCGAAAAGGCCGCCCAATATGCGGCGCAGACCGAACGGCTGGAAGCGCGCGTGCGCGTTCTCGAGCGCATCGTTACCGACAAGGGAATTGATGTCGCCGACGAGATCGAGAAGCTGCGCGACGCCCCGCTCAACTGAACCATAAGATAATCGGAAGGATCCCCCATGAACCCGTTTGAAATGGTCATCGGCATCGTGTTGATCGTGACGATCGGCAGCATCATTCGCGCCAAGCACGGCATCCGCCGCGATAACAAGGGCAATGAATATTTCGTCGGCAAGGCCGAAGACAATGCTGAGACCAAGGCGCTGCTCGCCGAGATTCGCGCGCTCAAAGAACGCATCCAGGTTCTCGAACGCATCGCCACCGACCACAACCGCGCCGTCACGCTCGACGAAGAAATCGAACGGCTGCGCGATCGTTCCCCCTCCTGACTGTGACGAAGAAGGAGCCTGACCATGGCCACCATCACTTCCGATCTTGCGCTCAACCTGGTCCCCGCGGCGGTTGCGCTGAGCGCGCTCGCGATCGTCAGCCTCGTCGCGCTCCGCGGCTGGCGTGACTGGATCCAGCTGAAGCGCGAGGAACTCGCCGCGGGTCATATCGCGCCGGCGCAGGATCCCGCGGTGCCGCACGCCGGATCGCGCATCGAGATCGCCGACCTCAAGGAGCGGCTGCGCAAGCTCGAAGCGATCGCTGCGGGCGTGGATCTTTAAGAGCTCACCTATCTTTTCATCGTCATCCTTAACCGGTTTCAGGGTCCATGGTCGGACCTCTCCATAAGCGCGGCGTATATCGGGAGCGCAGGCCATGGATGCTGAAACAAGTTCAGCATGACGCGTAAGAGGGGAGGGGCAAAGGCCCCTTCCCACCGCCTCGCAAATCTGTCACTGGCGCGCCCATGCGCAGCCTCGACGATATTTTCGAAGAATACGACTTCCTCGACGGCGACGACCGCTACCGGTTGCTGATCGAACTGGGACGCGCGCTCGAGCCGATGCCCGACGCGCTCAAGACCGACGCGACGCTGGTGCGCGGCTGCTCGGCGAGCGTTTGGGTTTATCCTGTCCCGCAGGATGACGGCCGGTTGCATTTCCTCGCCGACAGCAATGCCGCGATCACCAAGGGCATTGTCGCGCTCGTCCTGGCTGCTGTGCAGGACAAACCGGCGGGCGCCGTCGCCGACATGGATGTCGCCGCCGCGCTGGCACCCTTCGACCTGACGCGCCAGCTGTCGTCGAACCGGACGCAGGGCGTGCCCAATATGATCGCGCTGGTGCAGGACACCGCCCGCCGCATCGCCGCGGGCTGAACGGCGACAACAGGCCGGATCGGCACGCACCGGCCTTTGGGGTCCGCTTTGGGGTGAGGATCTTCGCGTCCGCAATCGGCCGAAAGCCTTCGCTCGTCATCCCGGACTTGATCCGGGGATCCCGCTTTTTGAAGGCATCGGCGCGCTTGGCAAATGAGCGGGACCCCGGATCAAGTCCGCGGTGACG
>JACDQN010000029.1 GCA_015657575.1 Sphingopyxis sp. | reverse complement strand
TGATCCGGGATCCATTCTTTCAACGCTGCGTGAATGGATCCCGGATCAAGTCCGGGATGACGATGGTTTGTAGACCCAGCTAGGCAGGCCAGGTCAGGAGCGCGCGGGCGCCTTCTTCTATTTCGATCGCTGACGGGTCGGTGAGGAGGACGGCTTCGCCGAGCGCGACATTTTCGCCCGCGACGCGGCAGCCGGTGGAGAGCGGGACGAAGGTGAGTTCGCCGGTCGCCTGTTCGAGAATGGCGGGATCGACGGGGCTTGCAAGCTGCGCGAGGTGGAAGTGCGGGCCGCTCACCAGCATGCGGTTCGTATACGGATCGACCACCGTATCGCGCGGATCATGGACCGGGCCGGGGTTCGACACCTTGAGCCCCGCGTCGAGGTGCAATTCGCGCGGTCGGCCATAATCGTAGAGGCGGTAGGTACAGTCGACATTCTGCTGTACCTCTACGACGGTCAGGCCGGGGCCGATCGCGTGGATCGTGCCCGCGCGGTTATAGACGAAATCGTCGGTCTTCGACGGGCGCCAGTCGATCATGTCGACGATGCTGCTGTCGAGCGCGGCGGCGTGGAGCTCTTCGCGGCTGCTTTGGCGGTTGAGGCCGACGCCGAGTTCGGCGCCTTCGTCGGCCGAGAGGATCAGCCAGCATTCTTCCTTGCCGCGCGGATAGCCCGCCGCCTGCGCGGCGGCATCGTCGGGGTGGACCTGAATCGACAGCCGCTCCGACGTGAAGAGGAATTTGACCATGATCGGCGCATCGTCGCCGGCGGGGTTCGAAAACCAGATCTCGCCGATGCGGCGGCCGCCGAAATCGCCGAACGCGGCGGGGATGTCGGTGCGGCCCCAGGGCTTCTCGACGACGATGGTTTCGAGGCGGGTCAGCATGGAGCCCAGATGCGGGCGCGGCGCCGGGGCGTCAAGCGGAGAGCGTCACGCCGCCCGATTCAGGCGATTGCCGCTGCCGCCGTTCGGCTGGTCGAGCCACAGCCCGCGCGTGTCATAGACGATCTTGTCGCCGCGTTCCTCGAGCGGGATCGACTTGAACAGGTCATGATCGACGAGGACGATGAGAAGATCGCAGGCGGCGAGGGCGCTGTCGAGATCGATCAGTTCGGCGCCGGTGCCGGCGAACTCCATCGGCAGGCCGCGCGCATAGGGTTCGACGATCTGGATCTGCTTGCCGAAGCGGCGCGCGAGCGCGGCGGCGACTTCGACCGCGGGGCTTTCGCGGAAATCGTCGATATTGGGCTTGAAGGCGAGGCCGAGGCAGGCGACGCGCGCCTGCGGATGCTGCGACACGAGCATTTCGGCAGTGCCGATGACGTGCGCGGTCTTGGCCAGATTGACCTCACGCGCGGTGCGGATCAGGCGGCTGTGCTCGGGTGCGCCATGGACGAGGAACCACGGATCGACCGCGATGCAATGGCCGCCGACGCCGGGGCCGGGCTGCAGGATGTTGACGCGCGGGTGACGGTTGGCGAGGCGGATCACCTCCCACACATCGACGCCCATATGCTCGGCCATCATCGACAGCTCGTTGGCGAAGGCGATGTTGACGTCGCGGTAGCTGTTCTCGACCAGCTTCACCATTTCGGCGGCGCGTGCCGAGGTGGTGACGCAGGCGCCGCGGACGAACTGGCGGTAGAAGGTCATCGCGCGGCGGGCGCAGCGCGGGGTGATGCCGCCGATGCAGCGGTCGTTGTCGACAAGCTCGACGAGGATGCGGCCAGGCAGGACGCGCTCGGGGCAATAGGCGACGAAGATGTCGGCGGCGCCGGAGCAGGCGCCGGGAACCTTGAGGTCGGGGCGAAGCTCGGCGAGCAGCGCGGCGACCTTTTCGGTGGTGCCGACGGGCGAGGTCGATTCGAGGATGACGAGATTGCCGGCTTCGAGCTTGGGCGCGATTGCGCGCGCGGCCGAGAGGACATAGGCGATGTCGGGGCGATGCTCATCATCGTGCGGGGTGGGCACCGCGATGACGAAGACGTCGGCGGGGGCGACCTCGGTCGAGGCGGTGAGCGAACCCCGCGCAACGACGCCCTGGACGAGGCCGTCGAGGTCGACCTCCTCAATGTGGACCTTGCCGTTATTGACGGTGTCGACGACATGCTGGCTGACGTCGACGCCGGTCACCTTGCTGCCCGAACGCGCGATCAGCGCAGCGGTCGGCAGGCCGATATAGCCGAGGCCGAGGACCGTGACGGTTTGGTCGTTATCGATGGGCACGCGCAATGATCTCCGCAATTCGTTCCGCCGCGCGGCCGTCCCCGAAGGGATTGTGCGCGCGGGCCATGGCATTATAGGCGGCATCATCGTCCAAAAGGCTGAAAATTTCCGAAACGATGCGATTTTTGTCGGTCCCGACGAGCCGCGCGGTGCCCGCCTCGATGCCCTCCGGCCGCTCGGTCGTCTCGCGCATGACGAGCACCGGCTTGCCGAGTGAAGGAGCCTCCTCCTGCACCCCGCCACTGTCGGTGAGGACGAGGGTCGAGGCGCCGAGCAGGCGGACGAAATGCGGATAGTCGAGCGGATCGATCAGCGCGACGTTGGCGAGGCCGCCGAGGATCGGCTCCATCGCGCTGCGGACGTGCGGGTTCGGGTGGACGGGGAAGATCACCGCGATATCGGGCCGCGCGGCAATACCGGCGATGGCGTCAGCAATCGCCTTCATCCCGTCGCCGAAATTCTCGCGCCGGTGCGAGGTGACGGCGATGATGCGCTTGCCCGCGAAGCGATCCAGCAGCGGATCGAGCCCCGCGGCGAGCGACGGCTCCTCCTCGATCCGCGCCGTGGTGGCGAGCAGCGCGTCGATCACCGTGTTGCCGGTGACATGGATTTGATTCGCAGGCACATTTTCGGCGCGCAGTGCAGCGGCGGCAGTTTCGGTCGGCGCGAAATGCAGGTCGGCAACGGCGCCTGTGACCTTGCGGTTCACCTCTTCGGGCCACGGGTGATAGATATTGCCGCTGCGCAGCCCCGCCTCCACATGGCCAACGGAGATCTTGCGGAAATAGGCGGCGAGCGTGGCCGCCATCGTCGTCAGCGTGTCGCCATGAACGAGGATGCGGTCGGGCTTCTCGCGGTCGAAGGTTTCGCCGAGCCCGACGACGAGGCGCGCGAGCAGAGCGTCGAGAGTCTGGTTTGCCTGCATGACGTTAAGGTCGATATTGGGTGTGATGCGCGCGATTTCGAGCACCTGGTCGAGCATGTCGCGGTGCTGCGCGGTAACGCACACGCGCACGTCGATGCCCGGTTGGCGGCGCAGCGCATGGACGACGGGAAACATCTTGATCGCTTCGGGACGCGTGCCGAAAACGGTCATCAATTTGGTCATCATATCCTCCGGCCCCGAACCGTTCGCGCCGAGCGCCTGATGGCGGCTAACGCTGGATTAATCGGCAAAGCTTGCGACACCCTTAAATCGCGGCGATCTTTGACAAAAGCCCGCGGTAAATGGCGTTACGGCGATTTCTGTGCGATAATGGCCTATATTGTCACCTGCGCGCGGCAGGCTAGGGCGCTGCCGGCTGAACGCCGGCCCCCACCGGCGTGCTTGTGATTTGGAAGTTGGACTTTTTCATGTTTTGGAAGCGTAAGAGCAAGCCGGTTCCCGCCGCGGGAAACAGCTTTGCCATCCCGCAAGGGCAGCGCGTCTATGCGATCGGCGACATTCACGGTCGCGATGACCTTTTTGCTGAACTGATCGATTTGATCCGCGCTGATAATGCTCTGCGCGGGCCTGCACAGGTCACGCTGATCCTGCTCGGTGATCTTGTCGATCGCGGTCCGAATTCCGCCAAAGTCGTCGACCGTGCGATCCACCTGAACGATGAATTTTCCGATACTCGGTTGCTGATCGGCAATCATGAAGAATGCTTCCTCGCCGCGCTGACCGGAGATGTTCGACGGCTTCGCTACTTCATGCGCATCGGCGGCGAAGCGACAGTCAAAAGCTATTGGAACGACGAGATCGATCTCACCACTGCTAGCTTCGAAGAGGTCGCCGCCAGGCTACCTGCGATGGTGCCGCAATCACATATAGACTTTCTGGGCACCGGCCAGGATATGATAGCGATCGGCGACTATGTCTTCGTTCACGCTGGCATCCGCCCCGGCGTTCCGCTCGAAAAGCAAACGTTGATGGATCTGCGTTGGATTCGGGAGGATTTTCTCCACGATAACCGCTCCCATGGCGCGATGATCATCCACGGTCATACGATCCAGGAGGAAATCGACGAATGGCCTAACCGGATCGGGATCGATACGGGAGCATATAAATCGGGCATTCTGACCGCAATCATCCTTGAAGGGACCAATCGGTATTATCTGAAGACCGCTGAGTGAAGCTTTACCTAAAATTTCTCAGCGGGCCGTTGTGAAAAAAGACTGGATCCGACCCTTCTTCGGAAATCTGATTGCCTGGCACCAGTCGCGCCTCTAAGGCGCGGGAGGGGGGCGAAGCGACTGGAGCGAATTCTTTGCACTACGGCTTTGTTTTAGTGTTTGTGATTGACCCGATGAATCGTCATTCGCGTTTCTAGCAGTTGGGACGTGATGGACTTTCAATCTCAGGAATCACCGGCGCTTTTTTCATTCATCGTGACAATATTGCGCCGAACCGCAGATTTGCCGCGCCCGTTGCGGCGCCTGATCGCGTTTGTGATGGACGCGATGTTATGCGTCATATCGGTCTGGCTGGCCTTTTCCATTCGTATTGGCGAATGGAATCTGTTCGGAAGGCCGGTGCTGATTGTCATCGCGGTCGTGCTGCTTGCGTGGTTCCTGATTGCCTTCCTCTCCGGCATTTATCGGTCGATCATCCGCACGGCGGGAGGCCGCACGATCGCCGACATCGCGATAGCCTGTCTTTTTCTGTCCCTCGTCACGCTCGCAATATTTTCGCTGCTGGGCATTGTGGGCGTTCCGCGGACGATCGGGGTCCTGCAGCCGATGATTCTTCTTCTGCTGCTTGCGATGAGCCGCGTCGGCATTCGGTATGCGCTGGTCGATGTGCTGCATCTCGTCCATCGTGGCCGCCAGCAGCGTGTCGCCGTTTATGGCGCGGGGCGGGCCGGCCAGCAACTTGGCCTCGCCCTGCGTCACGAGGGGCATTTGACGCTGACCTGCTATTTCGACGACAATTACAGCATCGCGGGTGATCGGATCGACGGCGTGATCATCCATTCGAGCGCCGACGTGAGCCGATATGTCGGCGAATTGGAGATCGACGAAATATTGCTCGCGATACCCAGCGCAACCCGGACGCGACGCCGGGAAATCGTCGAAGCGCTGAAAAATTTTCCGGTGCGGGTGCGTTCGCTGCCCAGTATCGGCAATATCATCGACGGCGAGGTATCGATCAAGGATCTGAAGGAGGTTCGCGTCGAAGATCTTCTCGGTCGCGACCCGGTGCCGCCTGACGAAGCGCTTCTTGGCGCCGCGATTTCGGGAAAAGTCGTGCTTGTTTCGGGTGCGGGCGGCTCGATCGGGGCTGAACTGTGCCGACAGATCGTGGCGCGCGAACCCAGTTCGCTCGTCCTGCTCGAGCAGTCTGAATTCGCGCTGTACTCGATCCTCTCCGAACTCGAGGAGAGTGGTGCGACGCCGGACCATGTTGTCCTGGTTCCCGAGCTTGCCGACGTATCCGATGCAGCGGCTGTGCGCCGGATCATGGAACGAAATCGCCCGCAGACGATCTTCCATGCCGCGGCGTACAAGCATGTGCCGTTGGTCGAGGCCAATCCCATTTCCGGGCTCCGGAACAATGTCATCGGCACCTATAATTGCTGTATGGAAGCCGAGCGCGCTGGCGCCACCCGCTTCATCCTCGTCAGCACCGACAAGGCGGTGCGGCCCACGAATATCATGGGCGCATCGAAGCGTTTTTGCGAACTGGTGGTTCAGGGCAGAGCGGCCGAGGGCGCGTCGAAGACCATCTTTTCGTCGGTTCGGTTCGGCAATGTGCTGAGTTCGAGCGGGTCGGTGGTGCCGCGCTTTCAGGCGCAGATCAACGGTGGCGGCCCGGTGACCCTCACCCATCGCGATGTCACCCGATACTTTATGACGATTCCCGAGGCTTCGCAACTGGTCATGCAGGCCGGCGCGATGGCGAAGGGAGGCGAAGTGTTCGTGCTCGACATGGGGCAGCCGGTTCGCATCATCGATCTCGCGCGGTCGATGATTCAGCTGTCTGGTTGCACGGTTCGCGACAACGATAATCCGGAAGGCGATATTGCCATTGCGGAAATCGGTCTGCGCCCGGGCGAGAAAATGTACGAGGAACTGCTGATCGGCGACAACCCGGAACCGACCGACCATAGCCGCATCATGCGTGCAAGCGAGAAGCGGCTCGATTGGTCCAAGTTGTGCGTTTGGTTGGACAGAATGCAGCAAGCGCTCGATATTGGCGATGTCGATGGCGCGATGGCGGTGGTACGTCAGGTCGTTCCCGATTATAGCCCCCACGCTCCAGGCGAAGATAGCGCGCCACAAATGGCAACTGACAGAGTTAAGAAGTCAACGAAACAATGATGAAAATGGCGCAAAAACGACGCTTCTCTCTATCGCTTGTCGGTTCCGATCGGTCGCGCGGGCGATTCGCCTTTATCGCGATCACGACGTTGCTGGTCGGCGGATTTCTGCTGGCCGGCGGCGGCCGCGATGATCTGCTTTCGCTGCTGATATGGCGTCCGCTATCGATGCTGTTTCTGGTGCTCGCTGTGGCCTTCCATTGGCGCGATGCCTGGCAAAACGGGCGCGCGCTGATGCTGTTCGCGTTGGCCGTCGCGCTGCTACCGGCGCTGCAGCTCATTCCGCTGCCGCCCTCCGTCTGGACGGCGTTGCCGGGGCGCGACCTGATCGCCGACATCTATCGCGACGCCGGGATGGCGCCGCCGTGGCAACCATTCTCGGTGGCGCAGGCGCGGACATGGAATGCGCTATTCTCGCTTGCCGCGCCGTTCGCCTTGCTGGTGCTCATCCTGCCGGCCGACATGCAGATGCAGCGCCGCATCCTGCTGATCCTGATCGGGCTGGGCTTTGCCAGCGGCATCATCGGCATGCTTCAGGCAATCGGCCCGGCGAACGGTCCGCTCTATTTCTATCGCATCACGAACAATGGGGTCAGCGTCGGCCTGTTCGCCAATCGCAATCATCAGGCCGCCTTTCTTTCCGCCATGTTCCCGCTGATCGCCGCCCACCTTTCCTTCTTCAAGGGCAAGCCGGAGCAACTGGCGTTTCAACGCGCGTTGGCCGGGGTTGCTGGATTGATGCTGTTGCTTCTGATCCTGATGACCGGATCGCGCGCGGGTATCGTTCTCGCCCTTGCTGGCATTGCGTTGAGCTGGTGGGTCTATCGATCGCCGGTCGCAAAAGAACGGTCGGCGCAGCGCGGGACCGATCACCGCACCCGTATGATCGGTGTTGGCCTCTTGTCGCTGCTGATGGTTTTCGCGGCGATTGTCGCGGTGCGTACGCCCGCGGTCCAGCGCTTGCTGGAATCCGATCCAACCGATGAACTGCGCGTGCTCACATTGCCGACGGTGATCAAGGCGGTGGGCGAGTTTTTCCCTTGGGGCAGCGGGTTGGGCACCTTCGTCGAAACCTATCAAATCTTCGAACCGAGCAAGCTGATTGCGCCAACCTATTTCAATCATGCTCACAACGATTTTCTGGAGCTGTTGCTGACCGCGGGAATTCCCGGGATGGCGCTGCTGTTATGGGCTGCGCTTCTCGGATTATGGGCGTTGCGGTCTCTGATCAAGTTCCGCAAGCTGCCGAGCGACCAGCCCGGTTTCCAGTCGCAAGTTCTCGGACGGGCCGGATTTTCGATTATTGCCATGCTTGCGCTGAATAGCGCGGCCGACTATCCGCTGCGCGTTCCTTCGCTCATGCTCCTGGCGGTTGTTGCGGCGAGCTGGTGTTCAAATGCCTATAGGGCTGCTCAAAAATGAAGAGGTTTATGTCGCACGTCCAATTCAAGAAGGCGGCTTTTGCCGGTGTGGCTGCATTGATGCTGCTGACGACCGCCGGTTGCGCGAACAGCCTGACGAAGGGGGGGCTGGGCGGCGCCACGGTGACTCGCGTCGAATCCGGCGAGCTTCCCGGTCCCCAGGGGCAGCTCGGCGCCGATCAGCGCTATAGCTATCGTATCGGGCCCTACGACAAGCTCAGCGTGGACGTGCTGGGGATCGAGCAACTGGCCGATCGCCGCGTGACAGCCGATGGCAACGGCGAGATCGTGCTGCCGATTGCCGGTGTGGTCGATCTCAACAATCTGACCATCGGCGAGGCTTCGGATCGGCTGACCCAGCAACTGCGGGCCGGGCATGTTCGCAATCCGCGCGTCGCGGTGAATATTCAGGAAGCGGTAAGTCGCTTCGTTACGATCGACGGCGAAGTCGAGCAGTCGGGCAACTATCCGATGGTTGCGGACATGACCTTGATGCGCGGCGTTGCCGCCGCGAAAGGCGCGACCGAATTCGCCAAGCTGCGCGAGGTCGTCATTCACCGCACCGTGAACGGGAAGCAGATGATCGCGCTCTACGATCTCGCGGCGATCCGGCGTGGCGCCTATCCCGACCCGATCCTCTATCCGAACGATGTCGTGGTCGTTGGGGACTCGCCGTCGCGACGTCTGCTTCAGCAATTCGTCAGCGTCGCGCCGTTGTTCATCTCGCCGCTCATCGCGGTGCTCGACAACAACAATTAATCCCTCTTTCCCGGTTTGCGAGTTTTACCTTGATGTTCAAAACGGAACCTTCTGTTCACATGGCCGGTGAAGAAAGCGGGGCTGGCGGCAATAGCTGGTCGGCGCCAGTGCTGCTGGAATATTGGAACGCCCTGAAACGTCACCTGTGGGTGGCTTTGGCGATCGTTGCCGTGTCGGTAGTCGTCGGCACGATCCTGACCATGCTGATGACGCCGCAATATACCGCGACGTCGCGGATCGAAATCGCGCGCGAACAAGCCAATGTCACGAATGTCGAGGGGCTGCAGCGTGAAAATACGACCCCCAATCTGGAATTTTATCAGACGCAATATTCGCTGCTTAATGCCCGTTCGCTTGCCGAGCGGGTGGAGCGCCGTCTGCGGCTCGCGACTAATAATAGCTTCTTTGAAGCCCATGGCGTAACGCCCGCCGGAGAAGGCTTTCTGGGCGGCAGCGGCGCTACGCTGTCGGTCGACAGCATGCGCAGCCGTCAACGGCAAGCGGTCGGGCTGCTTCTCGATCATCTGTCGATCTCGCCGGTGCGCGGCTCTGCTCTAGTTGATGTCGAATATACCAGCTCGTCGCCCGCGATCTCGCAGCTCGTTGCAAAGACCTGGGTCAGCGAATTCGCGCAACAGAGCATGGACCGACGCTTCTCCTCGACCGCCGACGCGCGCGTCTATCTGGAATCGCGTCTGCAGGGACTGCGCGAAAGGCTTGAACAGTCTGAGCGCGACTTGGTGAATTACGCCGCGCGCCAAGGGATCGTTCGGTTGTCGGAAGTGCAGAGCAACGAAGGGCGCACCCAGACGACGCAAACGCTCGCTTCGAGCAATCTCGACCAGATCAACAAAGTGCTCGTTCAGGCCGTTTCGGAGCGGACCGCGGCAGAGTCGCGTCTGCGCGCGGCCCGGTCGCCGGGCAGCACTGCGCTGGCGATGCAGAACCAGTCGCTCAATATCCTCCGGCAGCGGCGAGCGGAGGCTAATGCGAAATATCAGGATCTGCTGGTCCATTTCGAACCCGAATATGCTGAGGCTCAGGCGGCGCGCGAACAGATTTCTGCCCTCGACCGCGCGATTGTGTCCGAAGAGAAGCGCGTTCGCGATGCCTATCTGGCCGATTTCGAAGCAGCGCAGCAGCGTGAAGGCGAACTGCGCGCGCGCGTGGCGCAACTGCTCGGCGAACTGGACGCCGAAAGCCGTTCGAGCATTCAGTATAATATCTATCAGCGCGAAGTGGATACCAACCGCCAACTCTACGACTCCCTGTTGCAGCGCTATAAGGAAATCGGTGTTGCCGGGGTCGGCACGAACAATATTTCGGTCGTTGATCCGGCGCCGTTGCCGGGAAGCCCGTCGTCGCCGAAGCTGCTATTGAACCTTGTGCTTGCGCTGCTGGCCGGGGCCGCCTTGGCTGCGATCACCATCTTCGTCCTCGAGAACCTCGACGAAAGCCTTCGCGAACCGAGTCAGGTCGCGACCAAGCTGGACGTTCCGTTGCTGGGCGCGATCCCCGTGGTCGATGACGATGCATTGGAGAATATGAACGATCCGAAGTCGATCCTCTCCGAAGCCTATATGACGGTCCGCACGAACTTGAGCTTCTCGACCGACCATGGCGTGCCAAAGACGATCGCGCTCACCAGCACATCGCCGGCGGAGGGCAAATCGACATCGGCCTACTCGCTGGCGCGTGTTCTCGGTCGCACGTCAGGGTCGGTGGTGCTCGTCGACGTCGACATGCGTCGCCCGATCCTGGCTTCGCGCCTCGGGCTCGAAAGCAAGCGCGGCGTGTCGAACTTCCTTGCGGGCGACGACGACTGGCAGCAGCTGGTTCAGGAGACCGGCGCGCCGAACGTCTATTTCGTTGCTGCGGGCCCGACACCGCCGAGCGCGTCCGAACTGTTGAGCGGTGAACGTCTGGCGCTGTTCGTCGAACATCTGGCGAGCCGGTTCGACCATGTCATCCTCGACAGTCCGCCGATGCTCGGTCTTTCCGACGCGCCGCTCATCGCGACGGTCGTTGAAGGCGTCGTCTACGTCATCGAAGCGGATCGAACGGCGGTGCGCGCATCGCAGGCCGCAATCCAGCGCCTTCGTGAATCGCGGGCCCACATTCTGGGCGTGCTGCTGACGAAATATGGCGCCAAGCAGTCGGGCTACGGCTACGGCTACGGCTATGGCTATGGCTATGGCCGCGACAAGGCCGATGGGGGGGCGCAGGACTGATGCCGATCGCAGAGGGTCAGCGCGAAGCGGGCGGATCCCCCCTGCGCCTGACGGCCAGAACTTTCGTGGCGCTGCTTTGCGGGTTGCTTCTGTCGGTGCTCGCCTTCTCTCAGGCGGCGGCGTCGACCGACATCAAGCTCGAGGCATTCCGTCCGCTTGGCGGCAGCTTCTTCTCGTGGCGCAGCAGCCAGCGCGACCTTGCCGTCGATCTTTTCGCAAAGCGCAAGAAGGTCGACGCCGAACGGCTGATCCAGTCGGGCCGAACCGGCCTGACCTATGCTCCTTTGTCCGCCCGTTCGCTTTGGATGGTCGGCAAGGGATATGAGGAGCAGCGGAAGCTCGGCGCTGCGGAACGGGTCATGGCGCGCGCGCAGACGATTTCGCGGCGCGATGCGGCGGTGCAGCTATGGTTGGCCGAAGATGCATTTCGCCGCGAGGAAATTGCCAAAGGCTTGGCGCATTATGATCTGATCATGCGTTCGCAGCCCGATACGACCGATGAAATCCTGCCGCGACTGGCGGCGATCATGGTCGCGCCGCTGGGGCGCCGCTATCTCTTGCCATACGCCCGCCAAAGCAATCCCTGGTTTTCGCCGCTGTTGACCACGGCTGCGAATAATCTGCCGAAGGCGGAACCGGTCGGGAAGCTGCTGATCGAGCGCCGGGCCAAGGCCCCCGCGATCAAGGAGCTTGAGCAAACCTATGCGGGGCTCATGAACAAGATGGTCAACGAGGGGGCCGTCGATACCGCCTTGCGCGTTTACCCGTTGCTTCCCAATTCAAAGAAGGAAGTGCTGAGCAATATATCGGGCATCGTCGACGGCAAGGTCGCCGAAGGCTACCCGCCCTTCATCTGGTCGTTGCAATGATGCTTATGGCGCCACGCTGGTTAGCGTGAGCGCCGGGAGCAGCGGCATGGAGTTTTACGGCGCGCCGGGCACGATCGGCATGGCGGCATCCAAGCTGGTGACGCCCGGCGGCGCGAGCCAGTTTCGCTGGCGCGTGATCGATCGATCGGCAAATCTGCAGAGCGCCGCGACCTGGGTCGCGACCTGCGTGGCCGGGAAGGCAAAGGGGGCGCAGCAGACCTCGATCAATCTGCTGGATCAGTCCGTGGCGCTCAACAAGCCGATGGTCATGCCGTTGCCGGCCAATTGCACGGTGGTTCGGGTCGACATGCGTATCGCCGGCGGTATCGGCACCAATCCTGCGAGCCTGATCGTCAGCGACCTGGCGCTGGTTCGGCCGACGCAGGCGAACTGATCTGCGATCGGTTCGCTCCGGCGGAAAAAAGGATGCGCGGTGACTAGGCCTATCTGTCCGCGCGCAGCGCGGAAGCGTATATCGCGTCCTTCCTGTCGCTTGCCGGATAGTTGATCAGCACCGCGCGCAGTCCGCCCTTGAACACGAACAGGCTGCCCGCCGACGCGCCGACGGTGCCGCAGGTCGCAAGCAGGGCAGAAATGTCGTCGAGCGAGCCTGCGCCGCCCAGAACGGTCATGGGAATGTCGATGCGTTCGCGCATCGCCGCCGCGAGTTCGAGGTCGTATCCCGTCATCGTCCCGTCGCGGTCGACCGAATTGATCACGATCTCGCCGGCACCCGCCTCCGCCAGCATATCGGCGAGGTCGAGCGGTGCGATAGCATGGGCCTTCGTCGCGTTGAGTGTCGTCACCTCATGGCCGCCTTTGCGGAACAGCCCGCCCGCGCGGTGCCTGACGTCGATGACGGCGACAACGCTTTGCCGGCCGACACGCTCGGCGATTTCGGTGAGCAGGGCGGGGCGGTCGATCGCCGCAGCGCTGAGCGCGACCTTTTCGACGCCGAGACTGATGATCTTTTCGGCCTGTTCGACGGTGCTGACCCCGCCACCATAGCATAGCGGCATTCGGCATTCTGCGGCGAGATTGGCGATCATGCGATAGTCCGGCGCATGCCCCTTCGCCGTCGCATCGATGTCGAGCACGATGAGCTCGTCGGCTTCCTTTTCGTTGAAGATTTTGACGGCGTTGATCGGATCGCCAACATATTTGGGATCCTTGAAGCCGATCGTTTTGACGAGGCCGCCGTCGTGGACAAGCAGGGTCGGGATGATGCGAGGTCTCAGCATGGGTCAGATCGCCGCGAAATTACCGAGCAGGGCCTGGCCCCAGTGATGGCTTTTCTCGGGGTGAAACTGGACGCCATAGACATTCGCGTTCGCGACGGCGCAACTGAAACGCTCGCCATATTCGGCGGTCGCCAGAATTTGGCCGTCGTCGGCGCACTCGAAATAATAGGAGTGGAGGAAATAGTATCGAAGATCGTCGAGCCCTGCGAACAGGCGTCCGTCGCCCCGCGCTTCGACGTCGTTCCAGCCCATGTGCGGCATCGGCAGGCCCTTTGCGGCTTCCAGACTGTCAATCCGGCGTACCCGGCCCGGAACCCATCCGAGACCGGGAAGTTGCCCTTCGTCGCTGCCATCAGCCAGCATCTGCATGCCCACGCAAATGCCGATTACGCGCAGGTCGGTCGTCGCGATCAGTTTTTCCATCGGAGCGCGAAAACCCGACTGGTCGAAAAGCGTCATCGCGCGATCGAAGGCGCCGACGCCAGGAAGGATGACGTGACTTGCGCCGCCCAGTCCGGCCGGATCGGTCACACGCTCGGCAGGAATGCCCAGCCGCTTGTAGACGTTCAGAAAGGCCTGGATGTTGCCCAGGCCGTAGTCGATGATCCTGATCACCGGAACAGTCGCTTTTCCATTCCCAAAGCGCGCATGACACGCGCCCCGATGCCGATGGCCCATCGCTTGTTCGGATAGTCGTGGAAGGTCTTGTTCTCACCCTCGAAGATCGCCTGAAGCTCATCGACGGTCATGTCGAGCTTGTTCGCGACGAACTCGAACTCTTGCTTGATGAAATGATCGTCCATTTCGGGCCGCGAGATACGATCGAGCGCGGCGTCGCGGGTCAGCTGGCCCGTCATGATCAGGCTGGAGAAATGGGCGCGCCGCTTCTCGAAACCGAATTTGCGCGGCATCCAATAATCTTCGTAAAAGCGCGTGAAGCGCGATTCATGATGCTTGTGCTGAAAGCGTTGCCACCCGAAACGGCTGGCCAGTTCAGTCTCCGCTTCGGCTTTGACATAGGGCACCAGGTTCAGCGGGCGGACGATCTTCATCCCCAGCACCTGCTGATACCAGATTTTGTACGTCATGATGTCGACGATCGGGAAGGTCTTGAGTTCGCGCTTGCCGAAGCGGCGATGGATGGCGCCGATCAGCCGCTTGTCGATGCCGGGATAGGCCCCCCATTCCTCGGGCTCGCGGCAGCATTCGGTGGAGTAATTGGCGCCGGTCAGGACATATTTGATGTCATGCTGGCGCGCGAATTTATAGAGCGCCGAGAAGAAGGCGATGTCCTGTGGCGCATCCTGGTCCGGGATTTGCGATCGCAGGAACGCGGTCTGCAGATCCTTCATCTCCTGCCAATTGATGACTTCGGTGAAGAGCTCCAGCCCTAGGCCGTCGACGAGCTTTTCGATGTTGCCGACCGCCTGGTCGGTGTTCCAGCCGGCGTCGACATGGAAGAGCAGCGGGCGAAGACCCATGCGCTCCTTGGCGATGTAGGTCGCGTAAGAGCTGTCGAGGCCGCCGCTGAGGCCGATGATGCAGTCGAAATCCTTGCCTTCGCCGGTCTTGCGAATGCTGGCGGCAATCTGGTCGAGTTCGGCCGCGCCGCGTTCGTCGGTGTGCCAATTGGGGCGAATCTGCTCGTCGAAATTATGGCAATATTCGCACAGGCCCGCGTCGTCGAACGCGATATTGGGATCCGACGTGTCCATGATGCAGCGCGTGCAAATCTGATAGGCGCGCGCTTCTTTTCTGCTCATTGGGATTCAAACTTTCCTGAACTGGCAAGGAGATTGCTCGCTTGCTCTGCTGCGACTAGCCAAAAAACATGTCGCGGCAAAGAGCGGCAGTCAGATTTTTCCACCTTATGCGATGCCGTCTCCGACCATCGCGCGCACCATCTCTTCGGCCAGAATCTCGTCCAGCCAGCGCTGAGGTGGTGGGCTTGCAAATCGCGCCATTCTTCCGACGTTCGCGACGAGGCAGTCCTGATCGACGGCCCGCCTCGGAACCGCGCCGAACTGCAGCAGGGCGGGATCTGCGCCCAGTATCGCGGCGACGCGCTCGCAGACGTGGCGGACGGTCACGCCCTGCCCAGTGCCGATATTGCTGAGCGCCGGAACGTCTTCGCCGGGCGCGTCGGCAAAGGCCATCAGAATCGCGCTGACATCGTCGACGTGGACAAAATCGCGCAGCTGCGCTCCATCGCTGAGCGGTACAGACTCGTGACGGCCGAGCTTCGTGACCAGCGTCGGGAGTAATCGATTTGGCGCTTCGCCGGGACCATAGGCGCCGAAAAGGCGGGCGACGCGGATGTCGAGATCAAACAGATTTCGCAGCGAAAGGGCGAGCGCCGTCCCTCCCAGCTTGGCGCAGCCATAGCCGGTGTCGGGAGTGCATTGATCCTGTTCCGAGAGTACGCCGGACCGGCCATATTCAGCCATGCTACCGGCATAGATCAGCCGACAATGCGCGGGCATCGCATAAGCGAGATTGGCCAGCATCGCTTGCTCGTCGGCGATGCGGCGCCAGCTTTCGTCGCCGGGCCCGGGCGGGTTCGACGCCAGGTGATAGATATGCGTTGGCCTGATTCTGCCGAGCGCGGCGCGAATCCTATCGCCGTCGCGCAAATCGCCATCCGCGCGCGTCCATGCATGAACGTCCCGACCAGCCGCGCGCAGCGCTTCGAACAGGCGGCCTCCGACGAAGCCGCCGCCGCCTGTGATCAGGGCGACGTCAGTGCCGGACATGATCCACCGCTGCGGCGGAATAAGCGCCGAGCAACTGCTCGGCCACGCGGTCCCATGTGTAGCGCTTGTCGAACAGCGCGCGGGCGTTCGTGCCCATGGCGGCCAGTTCCTCGTCGGAGAGGGCCAGCAGGCTCCGCAATCCTTTCTCGATCGCTTCGGGCGTGGGGTCCGCCACGACGCCTGCGCCCTCGCTTTCGACCAGCGGCAGGTGGCAATATCGGGTGATCAGCGACGGCCGTCCGTGCGCGAGAGCTTCCGTCAGGGCTACCGAGAAACCTTCGGCATGCGAAGGAAGCACGAAGATGTCACACAGCGAGTAGAGGAAATGGCTTTCCGGGCCGGTCAGGCTGGTCGTCAGGACAATCCGCTCGGGAGCCGGGCATTGCGCGACGAGCGTGTTCACATGCGCGCCATAGGCTTCGTCTTTCATGATCCCTGCGATCAGAAGACCGGCGCCGGGAAAATCCAGACAGACCGCGTTGAACGCGCGGACCAGCATGTCGAGCCCTTTTTCGGGGTGAATGCGGCTGTAGAAGAGCAGGGATCGTTGCCATGTGTCGAACTGGGGTGCGATTGCGCGCAACCGCTCGCGGGCTTTGTCGGAGATCGCTTTGCGCCCGACGCTGGCCTCGACCCCATTCGGAATATAGAGTTTGCGCATCCCGGCGACGGGGTCCCAGCTTTCCTTGTCTTCGGTTTCGCTGCCGAAGATGACGCCGCTGGCATCGCGGAAGACGGGCCGGAAGCCGAGGAGCGCCACAGCGAGGCGCTTCTTGATCCATTTGGGCCGCGACGAGGTCATTGCGCGCTGATCGAGCAGTCCGTGAGTCGATATGAAATATGGCTTGCCTGTGCGGCGCGCCATCTTGGCGACGGCCAGCAGCGCCGGGGTCCAGAAACCATGAATATGGACTACATCGGCCTGATCGACCGCCGTCGCCATCGCCGCGTCGATGGGGGCAAGGCCCAGCAACTGTGTCAGACCGATCGGCGCGCAGAATTGCAGAGCGACCCCATGGTCGGTCATGGCGCCCCAGGTCGTGCGAACGTCGGCTTCGTCGTCGGGCAGCAGCGTGGTCAACACCGTCACCTCTGCGCCATGACGCTTCAGTGCGATCGCCGATCCGGCAACCACCGCAGGCGGTCCGCCATCGCGCGGATGCATGCCGTCGATGACCAGCAATATCTTCATCTCACGCGACCGTGCTGACACCGACGCCACGCGCAGTCATGGCGCGCTCGAAGATCGAAATCTGATCGAGTGTCATCTGGCGAAGACCGGCGGGGGCCTGCAGCCATTGCCGGTACCATTCGACGCTGTGCTGGACGAGATCGTTCAGATGCCAGCATGGCTTCCAGTGCAGCAGCCCCATCGCCTTGTCGCAATTGAGCGAAAGCAACGCCGCTTCCTTCGGATGCGGTCCGTTCGACAGCGTCGAAGCCGCATTCTCGCCCCACGCGGTCGCCATCAACCGCACGATCGTTCCGACGGGCTGCACATCATCCGGCTGCGGCCCGAAATTCCATCCGGAGCAATAGCGGTCGGCGTCGTCGGACAACAGCCGCGCCGCGAGGAGGAGGTAGCCGCCAAGCGGTTCCAGGACATGCTGCCAAGGCCTTGTCGCGCCGGGATTGCGCAATTCGACCTTCTCGCCCCGCGAAAAGGCGCGGATGCAGTCGGGCACGATCCGATCCTTCGCCCAATCGCCGCCGCCGAGCACATTGCCTGCGCGCGCGGAGGCTAGCTTTACGCCGCCGTCCTTGCCGAAATAGCTGCGCCGCCACGACGAAACGACGAGCTCGGTTGCCCCCTTGCTCATGCTGTAGGGGTCGTGGCCGCCCATCGGGTCGTCTTCGCGATAGCCCCAGATCCAGTCGCGATTCTCGTAACATTTGTCCGATGTCACGACGACGACGGCGCAGGGCGCGCCCAGAGCGCGCACGGCTTCCAGCACATTGGCCGTGCCGACGATGTTCGTCGTCACCGTTTCGATGGGATCGTCATAGGATTGGCGCACGATCGGCTGTGCGGCGAGGTGAAAGACGACGTCGGGGCGAACCTCGCGGACGAAAGCCGTCATGTGCTCGGCGTCCCTGATGTCGCCGATACGGTGATCGATCGCTTCGGCGACGCCGCAAAGATCGAACATCGCGGGATCGGTCGGCGGCGCCAGCGAATAGCCCGCAACCTCGGCGCCAAGCTTTTCGAGCCAGAGCGTCAGCCAGCTGCCCTTGAAGCCCGTGTGACCCGTGACCAGAACCCGCTTGCCGCGAAAAATTTCCAGGAAATCCGGGGTCACTGCCACGGGGCCTTCGGCGCGCTTGCCAGTTTCTCGAGCAATTCCCAGTCGCGCGCAGTGTCCATGCACTGCCAGAAGCCGTGATGTGCGAACATCATCAGTTCGCCGTCGAGCGCAGCGCGTTCGAGCGGGGCGCGTTCGAGCATGATGTTGTCGGCGTCGGGAACCTCGCAATAGCGGCGCACGAACTCGCGATCGAGCACCATGAAGCCGCCGTTGATGTAACGGTCGGTCGATTCGGGCTTTTCCTTGAGTTCCGCAACCCGGTTGCCGTCGAGGTCGAGCTCGCCGAAGCGCCCGGGAGGGGCAATGCCGGTGATCGTCGCCAGCTTGCCGTGCGCCTGATGGAAGGCGAGGAGTTGTCCAAGGTCGATGTCAGAAAGTCCGTCACCATAGGTGAGAAAGAAGGGGCCTTCCGGATCGAGGTATCGCGCCACGCGGGCGATGCGCCCTGCGGTCTGGGTTTCCGCGCCGGTGTCGGCGATCGTCACCGTCCAGTCATCGCCGTCGCCACCCAGAAATTCGACCTCGCCCGTCCGCGTATTGACCCGCATGTCGCCGCCATAGAGCTTTGAATGCAGGAAATATTGCTTGATCATTTCGGAGAGATGGCCCGCGCAAAGCACGAAGTCGGTATAGCCCTGCCGCGCATAGGATTGCATGATGTGCCAGAGGATCGGGCGGCCGTTGATTTCGACAAGCGGCTTGGGAAGCCGTCGTCCCGTCAACTCGCCCAGACGCGTGCCTTTCCCGCCGCACAGCAACACAACCTTCACGTTCCTTGTTCCTTCCAGATCATTCGTTGGCGCGGTAACTGGCTGTCGCGGATGGATTTTCGATGACAGTCTCGGTCGCTCGCCCGGGCCTATATCCAATCGCGTCACGCCTTGCCAAGCATCGACTGATATATGGCTTTTTCCGGGCTCGCAGCCAGCCTAGTCTCGTGCCGGCGCAATGCCCGAACTTCCTTCGCCGGGCAAGCGATGCGGGTCCGGTGGACAGGGGCCTCCTCCAGCCCTGACGCCGATTACGGTTGCCTCTTTCCTGCTCGGCCAATAAAGCGCCTGCGTGTCTCAGTTCATTGCCCGCCCGGCATTTGAGGTGACATCGCAACCCCATGAACGATCGATAGGAACGCAATGACGACAAGGATGCCAGCGCTTGGCAAAGGCGGCATCGGCGGGAGCGGTCAGTTGCTATGGCCGGGCGTGGAAGTTAGCGGCAAGAGAGCTTTGGAAGGGTCAGCTACGGCTATGCCAGCCGTATCGCTTGATCCGTGTTCCGGGCATGGATGCACAATCTGTAAGGGCCGAATTTGATGTTGTACGAGTTGGCTGGGAATTTTGCG
>JACDQN010000269.1 GCA_015657575.1 Sphingopyxis sp. | reverse complement strand
TCATAGGTCGCGCCTTCGGCGCTTGCCTGGACTTCGACGATCTGACCCTTACCCGTCAGCACGAAATTGCCGTCGGCCTCGGCGACCGAATCCTCGTCATAGTCGAGGTCGAGCACCGGTGTGCCCTTGTAGATGCCGCACGAGATCGCCGCGACGCTGTCCTCGATCGGATCCTGGGTCAGAGCGCCCGAGGCGATCAGCTTGTCGACCGCGAGGCGCAGCGCGACCCATGCGCCGCTGATCGACGCAGTACGCGTGCCGCCGTCGGCCTGGATCACGTCGCAGTCGATGACGATCTGGCGTTCGCCGAGCTTCGCCATATCGACGACAGCGCGCAAAGAGCGACCGATAAGCCGCTGGATTTCCTGCGTCCTCCCCGACTGCTTGCCCTTCGCGGCCTCGCGGCTGCCGCGCGTATGCGTCGCGCGGGGCAGCATGCCATATTCGGCCGTCACCCAGCCCTGCCCCTTGCCACGGAGGAAGGGCGGCACCTTCTCCTCGACGCTGGCAGTGACCAGCACCTTGGTGTTGCCGAAGCTGACGAGGACGCTGCCCTCCGCGTGGATGGTGAAATTGGTTTCGATGCCGATGAGGCGCATCTGGTCGGGGGCGCGGCCGGAGGGGCGCATATGTCTTTCTCCTGTGACTGATCGACGCGCGATTAGCGGCAGCCATCGCGCTTGGCCAGTGCATAGCTTGCCCCCGCACCTCACCGCTCCTAAATCTCTCCTTATGACGACTCCCCCGATCACCGAACTGACGACGCGCGCGCGCGATGTGTTCCGGCTGGTCGTCGACGCCTATCTGGAGACCGGGCAGCCGGTCGGGTCGCGGACGCTGTCAAAGCTCGCGGCGCTCAACCTGTCGCCCGCATCGATCCGCAACGTGATGCAGGATCTTGAGGAATTCGGCCTGCTCGCAAGCCCCCACACCAGCGCGGGGCGGCTGCCGACCGAACAGGGGCTGCGCCTGTTCGTCGACGGGATGATGCAGGTTGCCGAGCCGAGCGCCGAAGACCGCGCGCAGATCGAGGCAAGCCTGTCGGAGGGCGGGCCGATCGAAAGCGCGCTCGCGCAGGCGACCGCCGCGCTGTCGGGGCTGTCGGCGTGCGCCGGGCTCGTGCTCGTGCCCAAGCATGAGCGGGTGCTGAAACAGCTCGCCTTCGTGCCGCTGTCGGCGAACCAGTCGCTTGTCGTGCTGGTCGCCGGCGACGGGACGGTCGAGAATCGCGTCATCGATATTCCGGCTGGCCTCAACCCGTCGGCGCTGGTCGAGGCGGGCAATTATATCAGTGCGACGCTGTCGGGCCTGACCCTGACCGAAGCGATGGCGCGGGTGCGGCGCGAGATCGAAGCGGAGCGCATCGCGATCGACCGTGCGGCACAAGATCTTGTCGGCCGGGGTCTCGCGATCTGGTCGTCGGACGGCGCCGACCGGCCGGTGCTGATCGTGCGCGGGCAAGCGAATCTGCTGGACGAGAGCGCGGTCGGCGACCTTGACCGCGTGCGCCAGTTGCTCGACGAGCTGGAGACCAAGCAGGAAATCGCCGGGCTGCTCGACAGCGCGCGTGAGGGCGCCGCCACCCGCATCTTCATCGGGTCGGAAAATAAATTATTCTCGCTTTCGGGCTCGTCCGTGATAGCGGCGCCCTATCGCGGCGCGGACGGGCGCGTGGTCGGCGTGGTGGGCGTGATCGGCCCGACACGCTTGAACTATGCCCGGATCGTACCCATGGTGGATTTCACCGCACAATCGCTCTCAAGACTGATACGATAGGTTTATGACGAACATCGAAAACGACACGCCCGTCGACGACGGCGCGACCGAAGATACCACCGCCGAAACCGTGGCGACCGAAGCGTCCGACGAGACGGCAAAGCTCGCCGAACAGATCGCCGCGGTGCAGCAGGACCTGCTCTATGCGCGCGCCGAGACGCAAAATGTCCGCCGCCGCGCCGAAAAGGAAGTCGCCGACGCGCACGCCTATGCCGCGACCAAATTCGCGCGCGACATCCTGTCGATTGCCGACAATCTGGGCCGCGCGCTCGCCGCGCTTAGCGAAGAACAGCGCGCCGACGATGCGATCAAGCCGCTCGTCACCGGCCTCGAGGCGACCGAACGCGAACTGATGAGCGTGTTCGAGCGCCATGGCATCACCCGCATCGCGGCGATCGGCCTGCCGCTCGACCCGAACCAGCATCAGGCGATGCTCGAAATTCCGAGCGACAAGGCGCCCGGCACGATCGTGCAGGAAATGCAGGCGGGCTATATGATGAAGGACCGGTTGCTGCGCCCTGCGATGGTCGCGGTCGCGAAAGCGGGCTGATTTTGCTCCTCCCTGTCGCGAAGCGATGGGGAGGTGGCAGCGC
>JACDQN010000268.1 GCA_015657575.1 Sphingopyxis sp. | reverse complement strand
CCAACCCCTCCCCTGAAGGGAGGGGCTCCGGAGCAATCCCATGGACCACATAACCTACCCCAACGAAAGCGCCGATTACCGCACCGCGCGCAACGCGCTGCTCGATGACGAAATCGCGCTCCGCCGCCAGATCGAGGCCGTCGCAGCAAAGCGCCGCGCCCTCCCGCCGGCGGCGAAATTCCCGAGGACTATGTCTTCGAACGCATCGGCGCGCACCAGCGACCCGAGACGGTGAAACTGTCGGAGCTGTTCGCGGGCAAGCCGACGATCATCCTCTACAGCTTCATGTGGAGCGCCGATCGCGACGTCCCCTGTTCGGGTTGCACGCACCTGCTCGACTCGATCGACGGCGGCGCGCGCTACATCGACGACCGCGCCCCGCTCTATATCGTCGCCAAATCGCCGATCGCGCGGCTCACCGAATGGGCGCGCGTGCGCGGCTGGCCACACATGACCTTCCTGTCCGACGTCACCACGCGCTACTCGGCCGATTATTTCGGCGACACGCGCAAATTTCCGCCCGCGATGCGCGCGGAGCGCAAGCTGAAACCCGGCGAGGAGTGGGACGAAACGATTTTCAACGTCTTCCGCAAGGACGGCGATACGATCCGCCACCACTGGGGCAGCGAAATGGCCTTCGCCCCCGAAGATCCCGGCCAGCACCACCGCGCCGGCGACTTGGTCGATTCGCTGTGGGGCCTGCTCGATATGACCCCCCGAAGGTCGCGGGGATTATTTTTCCACCGTCGAAGGAGGAAAGAGATGACGGATGCATCGAACTTCATCTGGTACGAACTGATGACCCCCGACCCGGCGGGCGCGGCGCGCTTCTACGGCGCGGTGGTCGGCTGGACAATTGCCACGACACGCGATCCGGCGGCGGGCGATATGGATTACCGCATGATCGGACGCAGCGACGGCGGCCACGCCGGCGGCGTGCTCGCCCTCAACGCCGACATGCTCGCAGGCGGCGCGCGCCCGATCTGGATCCCCTATCTCCACGTCGCCGACGTCGATGCCGCGGTCGCGGCGATCAAGGCCGACGGCGGCAGCGTCCAGATGCCGCCGATGGACATCCCCGTCGGCCGCATCGCGATGGTCACCGACCCGCAGGGCGCCGCCTTCTATGTCATGGACCCCAAGCCCCCCGAGGGCATGGAGACACAAGAGAGCGACGTCTTTTCGGTCACCGAGGCGCAGCATGTGCGCTGGAACGAACTCGCCACCAGCGATCCCGACGCCGCGATCGCCTTCTACAAGAAGCATTTCGGCTGGAGGCAGGAAGGCGAGATGCCGATGGGCGAACTCGGCGCCTACCGCTTCATCCAGCGCGGCGATATCGGCCTTGGCGCGGTGATGCCGCTGATGGAGGGCTATCCGGTTCCCGTCTGGAATATCTACATCGGCGTCGACGACATCGACCGCGCACGCGAAGCGGTCGCCACGAACGGCGGCACGATCACCAGCGAACCGATGGAAATCCCCGGCGGCGAATATGCGATGAACGCGATCGACCCGCAGGGCGCGCCCGTCGGCTTCGTCGGCCCGCGTCAATAGCAGAAGCCCCTCCCCTTCCGGGGAGGGGTTGGGGTGGGGGCTCGCGGCGTTGCGGGAGGCCGCCAGCCCCCTCCCGCTGCGACTAGGCAGCAAGCTGCCAAGTCTCGCTGCCCTCCCCTGAAGGAGAGGGTGCAAGAAGAAGGAGAGAGATGATGACCAAGCAACCGACAACCGGACCCGTGAGCCTCTGCCTCTGGTACGACAAGGATGCCGAGGAAGCCGCGAATTTCTACGCCGCGACCTTCCCGAACAGCAGCGTCGGCGCCGTCCATAAGGCGCCCGGCGATTTCCCCGGCGGCAAGAAAGGCGACGCACTGACCGTCGATTTCACCGTCCTCGGTATCCCGTGCGTCGGCCTCAACGGCGGCCCGATCTTCCCGCACAGCGAGGCCTTTTCCTTCCAGGTCCATACCGACACGCAGGAGGAGACCGACCGCTACTGGAACGCGATCGTCGGCAATGGCGGAGAGGAAAGCGCCTGCGGCTGGTGCAAGGACAAATGGGGCCTCAACTGGCAGATCACTCCGCGCGTCCTGACCGACGCGACGATGGGCGGCGATCCCGAGGTCGCGCAGCGCGCCTTCGATGCGATGATGACGATGAAGAAGATCGACATTGCGACGATCGAAGCCGCGGTTCGGGGCGAAGAAGTTGGCGCGGCGTAGCCCGCTGCTCTTCGCCTGGGCGCTCTGCGGCACGCTCGACATCGTCTATGCGATGGTGTGGAGCCTGCTCGCGGGCGGCACCGTCGGCGGCATGCTCCGCGGCGTCGCCAAAGGTCCCTTCGGCGACGGTGCCGGCGGCTGGGGCGTCGGCGGGGCGCTCGCCGGGCTCGCGACGCATTATGCGATCATGGGCGCAATGGTCGCTTTCTGGTTCTTCGCCGTGCGCCGCATGCCCGCGCTGCGCCAGCCCTGGTGGCTGACCGGAACCCTTTATGGTTTCGGCCTTTATCTGGTGATGAATGCGATCGTCCTGCCGCTCCGCTTCGGCGCGCCCTTCCCGCCCGCGGATTTGGTCAAGGGGCTCGTCGCGCTCTTCCCGCACATAGTCTTCATCGGCCTGCCGCTCGCATGGCTGACGCGCAAGGACGCCTATTGATGCTGACCTTCTACGGCCACCCCTTCTCTTCTTACACATGGAAGGCGCTGATCGCGCTCTACGAAAAGGGGATCGATTTCGACTATCGTTCGGTCGATCCGGCGTTCCCCGATCATATGCCCGAGCTCAGGGCGCACTGGCCGGTCGGGCAGTTCCCGCTGCTCGTCCATGACGGCGTTCCTTATTTCGAATCGTCGATCATCATCGAATATCTCGACTATCTCGTCCCCGAACCGCGGCTGATCCCGCAGGAATTCGACGCGGCGCTCAAGGTCCGGCTGTTCGACCGCATCTTCGACCATCATGTGATGAACCGGATGCAGGAGGTCGTGAACGACGCGATCCGCGGCCCCGAAAACCACCTTCCCGTCATCGTCGAACAGGCGCATGCCCGCCTCGATACGATATACGCTTGGCTCGACAAGGAACTGGCGGGCGGCGGCTGGGCGACGCCTTACGGCTTCACCATGGCCGATTGCGCCGCCGCACCCTCGCTCTTCTACGCCGACTGGGTGTATCAAATCCCCGACAAATACGAGAATCTGCGCGCCTATCGCGCCCGCCTGCTCGCGCATCCGACCATTTCCCGCTGCGTCGAGGATGCCCGGCCCTACCGCCCTTATTTCCCGCTCGGAGCCCCCGACCGCGACTGATCACGCCGGTCCCGAAACGGGGTTAACGCGCCGCTGACGCTGCCGCTTTGCCATTTGGTTATCGCGCCCGCGCGAAAGCGGGCTCATGGTTTCGCCGACCGCCTTCGTCCGGATGCTTGTCATTACCGCTTTCGCAGCGGTGCTCGCCTTCGCGCCGGCGCAGGCGCAGCAGTTCGTTACCGTCACCACCACGACGGTGACCTGGACCTACGACGACGCCGACAGCGGCGATGGCGCAGATGATATCGACGAGGATGCGGCACTGCTCGGCGACGAAGCGCTTGCCGCGGATGGCGATTTCGCGCCGGTCCGCCGTTACGCGCCGTCGGCGACGCTCGCGACGCTTGGTCAGGCCAAGGCCCGCTTCGGTCCCTTTTCGGTGATCGACAGCACGACCGTGCGCATGGCGGGCGACGTGACCTCGTCGACCCCGCGCCAGTTTGCCGCGATGCTCGCCGCCCATCCGGGGCTCAAGCGTCTCGAAATGATCGACTGTCCCGGCAGCCTCGACGAGGAAGCCAATCTGATCCTCGCCCGCGCGATCCGCCGGGCGGGCATGGAAACCGTCGTCCCGAGCGGCGGCTCGGTGCGGTCGGGTGCGGTCGAGCTCTGGCTCGCCGGAGTCGCCCGCCGCGCCGCTTCCGACGCCGAATTCGGCGTCCACAGCTGGGCCGACGAAAACGGCCTCGAAGCGCGCGATTATCCCGCGAACGATCCGGTGCACGCCGAATATCTCAGCTATTATCGCGAGATGGGGATGGACGACGCCAAGGCGCGCGCCTTCTACGCGCTGACCAACAGCACCCCGTTCGACGAGGTCAACTATCTGACCCGCGACGATATGGCCCGCTTCGTCGCACTGAACTGACGGTCCGCGGCCAAAGCGGCGGCGGGAACTGATTTATCCTTGCAACACGCCTGACGCTTCCCACATCGGGAAGCATGGCGAGACGCAGCCTCTATCAGCGATTGCGATCGACCGCGCAGGTGCGGCTGGCGCTGTTCGTGCTCGGCATCGTGCTGATGATCGTCGCGGTGATCATCGGGCCGCTGCCCGGACCCGGCTTCCTGATCGTCTTTCCGGTCGGGCTCATGCTGTGCCTCCAGAACAGTGCCTGGGCGAAACGCATCTATGTCCGCTTCAAGCGGCGGCACCCGCGCTACGCCGGCTGGACCGACCGTATCATGCGGCGCGCCAGCGCGGCGCGGCGGCGCGAGCGCGAGGCGCTGGCCGAAGCCGACGGCAATCGGCTGGAAAACCGGCCCAATGCCAATTGACTTTGCCCCGACTCTCGCTTATCCGCGCCTCCAACAGTGGCCGCCCACGTTTGGCGGCCCTTTTCTGTTGCAGCATTTGACAAGATCTAGGGAAAACCGCGATGAAGCGCACCTATCAACCGAGCCGCCTCGTGCGCAAGCGCCGTCACGGCTTCCGCGCCCGCAAGGCAACCGTCGGCGGCCGCAAGGTCCTTGCCGCCCGCCGCGCCCGCGGCCGCAAGAAGCTGTCGGCCTAATCGCCGGCGCTTCTGCGCCAGCGCGTCTGGTGCGAACGCTTTCAAAACGCAGCGAATTTCTGGCCGCCAATCGCGGCCTTCGCTTTCCCATGCCCGGATTCGTGCTGCTCGTCCGCCATCGCGACGATGGCGACGATCAGCCGGGCGTCGGCTTTACGGTCAGCAAGAAAGTCGGCAACGCCGTCACCCGCAACCGCATGAAGCGCCGCCTGCGCGCCCTCGCCCGCGCCGCTCTCCCCGAATCGGGAATCGCCGGCGCCGACCATGTGCTGATCGGCCGCCCCGGTGGCAACGACATCGATTTTGCGGAGCTTGGCGAACATCTCGATTCGGCGCTGAAGCGCGCGGCGAAGAAGCTGGCGGCGAAGCCATGATCGCCTTCGCCTCGCCCCCGCGAACGCCGTTTGCGAATGAAGTTGCGCAGTTTTCTGGGGTTTCGCAGATAACGTCGCCTCGCCCCCATAGGCACCCCGATTATCCGGGGTCCCGCTTTTCACCGTCGCTGAGCGGAATCCCGGATCAAGTCCGGGGTGACGGCAAAAACGCAATCGCGTGTG
>JACDQN010000028.1 GCA_015657575.1 Sphingopyxis sp. | reverse complement strand
GCGGAGCGGCGGCGCAGCCGAGCCAGCAGGGCGCCGGGCGGCAGCGCGGGCGATGGCGCACCGCCGGCATGGGCGCAGAAACTCCAAGGCGCGCAGGCGGGCCGGCATCGCCGCCAGATGGCGATCCACGCCATCCGCGACGGCGACAAGGGCGGCGCAGGTGCCAACCCCGATATCAAGGAAAGGGACTGAGTCATGAAATTCAAACGTGCCGTGCAGCGCTATGGGCGAACGCCCGAACCCGAGACGCCCTATCAGCGTGCCGGGCAGCTATGGGACGAGCGGATCGGTTCGGCGCGCGTCCAAGCGAAAAACTGGCGACTGATGGCGTTCGGCGGGCTGTTCCTGACGATCGGCCTGTCGTCGGCGCTCGTCTGGCAATCCATGCAGAGCCGCGTCATTCCCTATGTCGTCGAGGTCGACCGGCTCGGCGAGGCGCGCAGCGTCGCCCCCGCGACGACCGACTATCGGGCGTCCGATCCGCAGATCGCGTGGCATCTGGGCAAGTTCATCGCCCATGTCCGCTCGCGCTCGCTCGATGCCGTGCTGATGCGCGAGAATTGGCTTTCGGCCTATGACTTCGCGACGCCGCGCGCATCGCTCTTCCTCGGCGAATATGCCCGCGCCGCCAATCCGTTCGCCGAGGTCGGCCGCCGCACCGTGTCGGTGCAGGTGACGAGCGTCGTGCGCGCGTCGGACAGCAGCTTCCAGGTCAAATGGACCGAGCAGGCCTATGAGCGCGGCAGTCTTGCCGGAACGTCGCGCTGGACCGCGATGCTCACCGTCAAGGTGCAGCCGCCGCGATCGGCCGACATACTGCGCAAGAATCCGCTCGGTCTCTATGTCGATGCGATCGACTGGAGCCGCGAGTTCGAAACCCCCGCCGATCGGGTTTCTCCGGTGCAGGCGACGCCGGCGCCACGCGAGGTTCTGCCGCTCGGCTCGCCGGTCGAATCTGTTTCTCTCCCGTCCGAACCCCTCGATCCGCTCGAAAGGAGCCAGCCATGATCCGTACCCCCATCCTGTCGGCGAGCACGCTGTCGCTCGTCCTTCCCGCTTCGGCCCAACCCAAGGCGACGGTAGCCGCCGCGAACAAGGCCGCGCTGCGCGAGCCATCGCGCGCGGGCTATATCGCTGCGGTGCAAGTCTATCCCTACGCCGAGGGCGCGCTGTATCGGCTCTACGCCGCGCCCGAGCGCGTGACCGATATCGCCTTGCAGCCCGGCGAGGCGGTGACGTCGGTCGCCGCTGGAGACACGGTTCGCTGGACCGTCGGCGACACGACGAGCGGGAGCGGGGAGGGGAAGCGGACGCACATCCTCGTCAAACCCTTCACGGCGGGCCTACGCACCAATCTCGTCATCACCACGGACCGGCGCGTCTATCATCTCGAACTCGAGAGCCGGGCGAGCGGCGCGATGGCGGCGCTGCAATGGCGCTATCCGCACGACGAGCTGATCGCGCTGCGCCGCGACACGGAAGCCGCCGCGGCCGCGCGCCCGATCGCATCGGGGCTCGCGGTCGAGCGGCTCAATTTCCATTATGCGATTTCGGGGGACAAGCCGGCGTGGCGCCCCCTGCGCGCTTTCGACGACGGGCGGCAGACCTTTATCGAATTTGCACCGTCGATCGCGGTGGGCGAGGCGCCGCCGTTGTTCGTCATCGGCGACGACGGCGAAGCCCAGCTCGTCAATTACCGCGTGGCGGGGCGCTACTATGTCGTCGATCGGCTGTTCGGCGCCGCCGAACTGCGGCTCGGCGGTAAGAAGCAGCAGGTCGTGCGGATAGCAAGCGCGCAGCCGCAGCGGAGAAAAGGCCAATGACCGATCCCGCGCATCCGCCTGTCGGCGCCCCGCCCGCGAAAGCCGACCCTGAAACGCTCGTGCTCCGCGCAGCGCCGGGCCGCGTGACCCGCTTCCGCCGCGGCGCGATCGTCGCTATCGCCGCCGCCGGATCGACCGCGATCGTCGGGGTCGCGTGGCTGGCGCTCAAACCTGCGTCGCTGACTTTCGTCACGGCGAGCGACGACAAGCTGGTGGGGGCAAAGGCGCCGCCCGACGCGCTGGCGGGCGCCCCGACCAGCTATGGCGATGTGCCGCAGCTCGGACCGCCGCTCCCCGGCGATCTTGGAAGACCGATCCTCGAACATCAGCGCGAGATGGGAATGGCGCCCGGGGAGGCGGCCGACGAGGCGGCGCGGCGCGCCGCGCAGGAGGCCGAAGCCGAACGCCAGCGCCTTGCTGCCGAAACGCGCGCGGCGCGCGAGTCAGGGGTGATGCTGCGAACGGGAGGTGATGGCGCAAGCGTCGCGGCCGCTGTCGCTTCGGTTGCGGCGTCGTCCGAGGTGCCGCCGCAAATGCCGGCAGTGGCGGGCCCCGACGTCAATGGACAAGCGACCAGGGCGGCGCTGGTAGGGCGCAACAATGATGCCGGCGATACCAGCCCGCACGCGCTGACCGCGCCGGCTTCGCCGTGGACCTTGCACGCGGGCAGCATCATCGCCGCGAGCCTGATCACCGGCCTCAATTCGGACCTGCCGGGGCTGGTCACCGCGCAGGTCACGCAAAATGTCTATGATAGTGTGACGGGGCGGTCGCTGCTGATCCCGCAAGGCTCGCGGCTGATCGGCAGCTACGATAGCGACATCGCGTTCGGGCAGAGCCGCGCGCTCGTCGTGTGGCAAAGGATTATCCTCCCCGACGGATCGTCGATCCGCATCGACAATGTGCCCGCGACCGATACGCAGGGCTATGCCGGTCTCACCGACCGGATCGACCGGCATAGCTGGCAGCTTTTGAAGGGGGTCGTGCTCTCGACGCTGCTCGGGGTCGGCAGCGAGCTCAGTTTCGGCAGCAGCGAAAGCGATCTTGTCCGCGCGTCCGCGAATCCGCCCAGCAGAGCGGCGCGCGCGCGGGCGATCAGCTCGTCGCGCGCAGTCTTGGGATCCAGCCGACCTTGCGCGTGCGTCCCGGCTGGCCGCTTCGTGTTGTCGTTCACAGCGACCTTGTGCTGCGGCCCTGGCAGGCGGAGGGAGGCTGACGATGGCGGAAATAAGGCTCAAGCAATTGCCCGAACGCACGCCGGTCAAGCTGACGATCAACCTCATGCCCGACCTACACGCGCGCATCGGCGAATATGCCGCTTATTATCGCGCGCAATATGGCTGCGACGAGCCCGTCGCCGATTTGATCCCGGCTATGCTGGCGGCCTTTCTCGAAAGCGACCGCGCCTTCATGCGCTCGCGCGCGAAATCATGAGCGGGGAGGGCGGTCGTAGCGAAGGCAAATCGCTGCTGTCGGCTGAGGAAGAGCTTGGCGAACTGCCCGTCGAGCCAATTTGCGTCCGCATTCCGGTTGCGGTGAAGCTGACGGGTATCAGTCGTTCGACGCTATATGAGCTTATTGCGGAGGGCGAAATCGATGTGGTGAAGGTCGGTCGCTCGACCTTCATCCGCTACGCGAGCCTGAAGCGGCTTTTCGAGCGGAGCTGACGATCGGCGCGCGATTTTGATGTCACTTGGAGGCCAGCCGCCGTTGCCGGCGCGAGCCTCACGGCGTGCGGTCGGCGCCCCACGGCGCTTCGGTCGGTTCGCGATACATGGCATCGTGCGCGCGTTGCTGCCGCGCGATGCGGCCAGCGATGCGCATATCACCGCCAAGCCAGGCATCATAACCTTCGGGTAAAACGATCGCGGGCATGGCGGCGGCGGGTGCCGGCGCGTCGCCGGCCACCAAGAAGCCGGCATAGCCGGCGACTCCTGCGCTCGCCCTCCATACGCCCGCCCAAGCGAATAGCGGCGGGTTGTCGAAGCCGTACCAAGTGCGCGTGCGCGCGCCAGCGGGGCCATCGGGTAGTGCAAATTCCTCGACGACGATCAGGCAGCGCGCCTCGGGCGCGAGCAAATGCGCGTGCGCGGGCCAAAGCTCGCGGAACCAGAGTTCCGAGCGGCGATGGCGCGGAAAATCGGCGGCGCCGGCGGGAAGGTCGGCGCCCCAGCGCATTGCGTCGATCCGGCGCTCCTCGCCATCGCGTCGCACCACGAGCCCGGTGCGCCCCGGCCAGAGCTCGGCCGACCAGTCGGCGCGGGGAGGAGGCGTGGCGGCGAACAGCGCGGCGACCTCGCCGAGCGATGTCCTGCAGCGATAGAGGCTGGGCATGCGAGTCTCCTCACGTATTTTTGGCCGATCTTATGCGCCGATGGCAAGAGGCCGTTAGCCGCGGTTGCGGCGTGTCCGGGCGATCCGATGTTGCCGGGCGAATCCGCGCAATACGGATCGGCTGCACCGTTCAAGCGCAACGGTCGCCTATTTGAAGCTCTTCCAGCGGGCCATTTTCTCTTCTTCGGCGCCGCGACCCAACACAATGTGGCTGGCAAGGGCGGCAAGCAGGGAAAGCCCCTCTGGGATTTCCAACGGGCAAACTGAGGCTACGGCGAACAGGCGTGGAATGGCTGGATAAGGTCAGTTCCCGGGGTCGCAAAAGCGGCGCAGGGTCTCGCAGCCAAGGGAGCGTTTTGCCATCACGCGAGCGGCCGCCGACCGATCTCGCAGCGGCGCCAAGCACTCTATTGATGCGGGTCTGGTCCAACTTTGGGTGGTTGCGACATTGTTTCTCGAAGACGCCTTGGCCTATGTCTTGCAGCGAGCGACCATGCAAGGCGACGGTTTGATCCGCCACTGGTCGGGAGTGCAACGGACAAGAGGGCCGCCGTGACAACAGAAACTGCATTGCTTGCCCGACCCTTGCCCGCGATCAACGACATGAACGGCTATTTCTGGTGCGGCGGTGCCGATGGCGTGCTGCACATCATGAAATGCGGCGATTGCAGCCTGTATTTCCATCCTTATCAATCCTGCTGCAGCGCGTGCCTTTCGGCAAATGTCGCCCCAGCTCCTGTTTCCGGGCGGGGGTCGGTGTTGTCGTCGACGATCAACCATCAACCTTGGTTCCCCCATGTTCCGGTGCCCTATATCGTTGCGCTCGTCGAACTCGACGAAAAGGGACCGGTCCGCCTGCTGACCAACATGTTTGGAGAGCCCGTGGACAGCATCGTGCCGGGGCTGCGCGTCTCCGTTTATTTCGAGCAGCATGGCGACATTTTTGTTCCGCTGTTTCGGCCGGCCTGAGAATATGACCAGACATTTCGAGAAGAATTGCGTGATCTCGGGCGCCGGCATGTCGAAGATGTACCGCAAGCCGGAAGTCTACCCTTTCAATTTGGCGGTAGATGCATGCCGCAACGCCATCGCCGACGCTGGTCTCGAAATCGGCGATATCGACGGGATCGCTTGCTGGCCGCATGCCGCGGTGCATGTCGGCCACGGATCGTCAGCCGCCAGTCCCGTCGACATCAAGAACTCGCTCGGGCTGAAGCTGAACTGGTTCGAGGCGGGTATGGGGCCAGGCCAGTTTGCCAGCATCGCCAATGCGATCGGCGCCATTGCGGCGGGCTATTGCAATCATGTGCTCTGCTACCGTGCCGAGGGCGAGCGCTGGGTTCCGATGTACGGTAAGGCCTATGCCGACGGCAATCTGCCGACGCCCGAGGGGTTCAATCAATGGACCACTCCCTATTTTGCGCCCTCGGCCGCGACATGGATCGCGCTGCACGCCGATCTCCACATGCGACAGACCGGCCTCACGCGTGAACAGCTGGCGATGATCGCGATCAACCAGCGCAAAAATGCCGCGCTCAATCCGAACGCGGTTTACCGCGAGCCGATCACGCTCGACGAATATTTCGACGCGCGCATGATAACGACGCCATTTTGCATTTATGACTGCGACGTTCCAATCGACGGTGCGGCCGCGGTCGTCATTTCGCGGGCCGACGCGATCCCGGCTTCGTCGCGTCCCACCGTCCGCTTCGAGGCGGTCGGGACGGCGCTTCACGATCATTTCTCCTGGTTTCAGCGTAGCGACTTTCCGAACATGGCGATGAGCGACGCTGCCAAGATGCTCTGGTCGCGGACCGACCTCACGCCGGCGGACTTGACGAGCGCCCATCTCTACGACGGCTTCAGCTGGCTGACGGTATTGTGGCTTGAGGCCTTGGGCATCACGAAGCCGGGCGAGACCGGCGACTTTCTCGAAGGCGGCCAGCGTATCGCGCTGGACGGCGTCCTCCCGCTCAACACGAACGGGGGGCAGTTGTCGGAAGGGCGGCTCCATGCCTTCAATCACTTGGTCGAAGCCGTGCGCCAGTTGCGCGGCGAGGCCGGCGATCGCCAGGTCGCCGATGCGAAGGTGGCGGTGTGCAGTGCTGGCGGCGGTGTCTTCGGCTCGGCGCTTTTGATCGTGCGCGATTGATGGAAAAAGATGGGATACTTATGCCGGACGGCGACGCGCTAACCCCGAGCCGCTACGCTCGAAGCCGCACCTACCGCTGGTATGCGGTCGGCGTCCTCATGCTCATTTATATGTGCCACGCGGTCGATCGGTCGATGCCCTCGATCCTGACCGAACCGATCCGGGCCGAATTCAACCTGTCCGACGCCCAGCTCGGCCTGTTTACCGGTGTGGCCTACGGCATTTCACTCGCGATTTTTGTCCTGCCAATGGGATATTTCAGCGACCGGGTGAATCGCCGCAACTTCCTGGCGGTCATCGTGTTCGTCTGGAGTATCTGCACCGCGCTCGGCGGATTTGCCCGCGACTTCTGGCACCTCGTGGTTACACGCACCGGTGTCGGCGCGGCCGAGGCCGGCGCTGCGCCAGCGGCACTTCCGATGTTGATGGACATGTTTCCGGCGCGCGGACGCGGTCTCGCAATCGGGATGTTCTACGTCAGTGCCAATCTGGGCGCAGTCGTCGCTGCGGCTGCGGGCGGATATCTGGCCGAACATCATGGCTGGCGGACCGCGCTTTTCGTTGCAGGCGCGCCCGGCATATTCGCGGCGCTCTTGCTGTTCTTTACCGTCGATGAGCCGCGGCGCGGCGAGATGGAGGAGGCGGAGGCCGACGGTTCGACCGCGCCTTTGGCGAAAGCCCGGTTCGTCGATGTGCTCCGGTTCATCTGGCACAAGCCGGCTCTGATATTTCTGATCGCCGGCTGTTCGCTGCTCGGGCTCATCAGTATTTCGCTGGGATCCTGGGCCGCTTCGTTCTTTGTCCGCGTCCACGGCCTGTCGTTGTCCGAAGTTGGCCTTCTGATCGGAATCTTCGGCGGACTGGGCGGCGTAGTCGCGCCTGCCGTCTACGGCAAGCTCGGCGATACGCTACTGGCTCGCAACCCGGCGTGGCCTTTGCGGCTCGTGTGGATTTCGGCAATCGTGGCGCTGTTTTCTGGTTATATGATGCTTTTCTCGCCCGTCCTCGCGCTGGCGGTCCTGGGATATGGCCTCGGCGAGTTTTTGCGCAGCGGCTATCCGCCTCCCGCCTATTCGACCCTTTTGAACGAGACCCCTCCGCATATGCGCGGCACGATGACGTCGATCGTGCAATTCACCAGCGTCCTGATCGGCTTCGGCCTCGGCCCGGTGATGGTCGGCATGCTGTCGGACTTCTACGGCGGCGGCGTCATGATCCGCTACGCGCTTGCCACCGGTCTGCTGGTGTTCATTCCGGTCGTTCTCTTCCTCGCGATTGCCTCCCGCATGCTCTACGGGCGCCGCGGGGATGGAGAGTTCCCGGACACCGCGGCGCAGCCCGCCGCCTAAGAAAAAAAAGGCCGCGCCGGAAAGGCGCGGCCATGTTCGAGTGGCAAACGCCTCGCCGGTCAGCCTGGGATTTCGTTGAACGGAACACCCTTGTCGGGGCGATGGTCCTGCGGCAATCCCAAAATGCGCTCGGCGATCGTGTTAAGCAGCATCTCGTCGGCCCCGCCGGCAATGCGGCCGGTCGGTGCCGTCAGCCACGAGGTCGCCCAATCGTCCTTGCGGGTCGCCTGCTCGTTCCACCGCACCCCTGATACCCCCTCGATATCGATCATGAATTCCGACAGCCGTTGCCGGTTCCGTACCGACACAAGTTTGTGGATCGCGCCTTCAGACCCCGGTTGCGTGCCGGCCTCGAGCGAAAGCAGGGCGCGGCGATGGATCGAGGCCAGCGCGGCTTGGGTCGCAAAATTGCGCGCAATACGCTCGCGGACCCGGCCATCCTCGATCAGCGGGCGTCCGTCGCGAGTCATGCGCGTCGCATCGGCGAGCGCGCGTGCGATCGAAGGGCCGTTGGCGGCAGGATCGGTCGCGGAATAGCGCTCGATGATAAGCGTTTCCATCGCGACGCCGAAACCGCCGCCGACGGGACCAAGGCGCTGCGCGTCGGGAATTCGCACGTCATCGAAATAGACCTCGTTG
>JACDQN010000007.1 GCA_015657575.1 Sphingopyxis sp. | reverse complement strand
GTAAAGATCCTCCCCCGCAGGGGGAGGGGGACCACCCGAAGGGTGGTGGAGGGGCACGGAGGTTTGCGCGGCCCCAAATCGACAAGCCGCTCGTTTCCGGCAACGAAGCTATAATACGTCACCTCGCCGGCACGGTAAACCGCCCGTGCCCCTCCACCAGCTTCGCTGGTCCTCCCCGTTCCGGGCAGGATCGGTTAGGTCCGCAATCCCCCCAAAAACCGTCATCCCATTTACGTCTGCCAGAACATAATCGCCTTTTCTTCGTCCGGGCGATCAGCAGGGAGAGGGCCGCGACAGCACCTCCTGCGCCCGTTCCGGCGGGCATTCGCGGTTGATGCGTTCGCGCTCCGCCGCCGCCTTGCCTTCCCATTGCTGGCGAGCGAGCATTTTGTCCCGAAGATCGTCGTCGGCCGCCGTCAGCGCCGCCGTCAGACCGATCAGCACCAGCAGCGCCGCCGCCGCCGCGACCGTCAGGCCGATGGCCACGCCGGTGAGCACGATCCCCGCCGGAATGCCGAACACCGTGGCTGTGGCGGCCGCGGCCGCGGCATAGGTCGCTATCGCCGCGACGACGAGCGCGAGATGCGCGGCGGTTGCCGCGACCACCTGGCCACGAAGATCGGCCGCATGGCGATGCGCCGCCGCCTCGTCACTCTTGGCGTTGCAGGCATTCTGCCGCGCCTTGTCCCATTCGGCCGCCGCATTTTCGCACCCCCCTTCGCCGCTGTCCTTGACGGGGCCTTCGATCGTGGGCGGCAATCTCGAACTGCCGAAACCGCGGCCCAGAACCGCGGCGCCGACGATCAGGAAAATCGCTCCCAGTGCAAAGATCACAACCATAAAATCTCCTGTCTTCGAAATGGAGTGGAGGAGCTTTCGCCAAGCGGGCGGCGAAAAGCGTCGAAACGTCCCATCCGGAAACAGGCCGGACGGGCGGCGGAGCCCCTGCGTTATAATCGCGCTGCAAACCCTCGAATTGGTTCCGACGCGCCTTGCCTATCGGCCCGGCGCCATGTCTTTCTTCCCCCTGCGAGGGGGAATTTGTGACCCACGCCACTGTCAGGCTTCTGGAATCGGGGCATTTGGTCGCTGCGCGGCAAGGCGTGTGCCGCGAAAGGGGGTGTCATGTTTGAAGGATCGGGGAAGAGCGATGCGGCCTAACGCCGCCCGCGCGCATCTGGCGCAACTGGCGCGCCTCGGCCTTCCCAGCCGCACGGTGATCCCGGCGATGCTCGAGACGCTCCGCCACCTCGTACCCTGTCATTTCTGCATGTTCGTCTGGATCGACGAAGCCGGGCGGCCGGTCGATTTTCACCTGCCCTGGATCATTCCCGAAGCGATCGAGGCGAACTCTTCGCTTCTCGCCTGCGACGATATGGCGGTGCCGAGTTTCACCAGTCTCGTCCGCGGCGGCCGTCCGTTCGGCTTCGCCGCCGAGGCCTGCCGCAAGCCCGAATTTCCCGACTCCTTCTTCTACAACGAAGTCTGCCGTCCCTATGGCGTCGGGCACGGTTTCGACGTCTTCGTCCGCGACGGGCGCGCCGTCCGCGGCGTCGTTCTGGCAACCCGCGAACCCGGCCGGCGTGGTACGGGCGCAGCGAGGTCGAGGCGCTGAGGGGCGCCGCGCCCGCGTTCGCTCACGCGCTGGCCGCCGACAATCTCGACCTTCCCGCCGCGACGGTCTTTGCCGACGATCCCGAGCGCGCGGTGCTGACACTCGACGGCGACGGCCATATCGTCGAAGCGAGCGGACAGTTCGAACAATTGCTTCGCGCCCTGCTCGGCCTGCGCTTCGATCAGCGCTTCAATCGCGCCGCCTTTGCCGCCGCGACCCCGGGCTTCTTCGCTCCGCTGATCGCACAGGCGGCACGCCAGCCGGCCGTCGTGCGCATGACGCCCTATGGCCGCATCACGATCCGCCTCTACCCCGCGACGCGTCCCGCCGATACGGCGCAGCCGCCACGCCCGGCCGATCATCATTATGCCCTGATCGAGCGACAGGTGCCGATGGCGCTGGAGATCATGAAACGCCTGGCGCCGCTCGACCTCTCGCCGCGCGAACGCGAAGTCGCGCGACACCTCCTCCTCGCCCATCCGCCGGCGCGGATCATGAAGGAGACGGGCGTCGGCGCGCATACGCTTCACGACTACCGGCGGCGCATCTATCGCCGCGTCGGTGTCGGATCGCGCGAAGAACTGGCGCAGCGCGTGCTCAGCTGACCCGTCAGGCCGCGCGGCGCATCCGGTTCCGCCCCTCGCGCTTGGCGGCATAGAGCGCCTTGTCCGCGCGGTGCATCAGTTCCTCGATGTCCGGTTCGCCGTCATAGATGGCCAACCCGACGCTGATCGTCGCACCGGGCTGCCCCTCCTGTTCCCCCGTCCCCGTCTCGACCGCCTTGCGCACGCGCTCGGCGACGATCTCGGCGGCTTGGGCGCTCGCGCGCTGCAATATGCACACAAATTCCTCGCCGCCGATCCGGCCGAGCATGTCTTCCTCGCGCAGCGCCGCCTTCGCACGCTGCGCGACGCGGCGGATCACATCGTCGCCGACGGCGTGGCCATAGGTGTCGTTGATCCGCTTGAAATGATCGATGTCGAACATCGCGACCGCCAGCGGCGCGCCATGCTCGCGCGCGCCGGCCAGCGCCTTTTCGAGGAACGCCAGCGTGTGGCGGCGGTTCGGCAATCCGGTCAGCATGTCGGTGTTGGCGACGCGTTCGGCCGCGCTGCGCGCCGCTTCGAGGATACGGGCATTCTCGACCGTCTCGGTGACGTCCTGCACCGTTCCAAAGATGCCGATTGCCCGGCCGTTCCGGCCCATTTCGATCGATCCGTGCGATTTGACATGCCGGATCTCGCCGTCGGCGCGCTGAATCCGTCCCTGATATTCGAACGGCTCGCCGGTGCGGACCGCGTGGGCCAATATCTTCTGCACCGCCGCACGATCCTCGGGCAGATAGCGCTCGACGCTGTACCGCACATCGACCTCGATGCCGGGCTCGACGCCATGAACGCGATAGGTTTGGTCCGACCAGTGGATCGTCCAATCGGCAAGGTCGACCCGCCAATGGCCGACGAGCGCAGCCGCCTCCGCCTGCAACAGCCAGCGGTTGCTCTGTTCCAGCCGCTTTGCCAGCCGCTGCCGCACGATCAGCAGCGCGGCGAGCGGCAGCGTCGTGAACAACAGGCAGAGCAGATAGAATTGCAGGAAGAATACCCTGGCTTTTTGCGGTCCGTCGATCGCCGCGATCGGGCCATAGCCCTGCCCGGTCAGCAGCGACGCAATGATGGTAACGATCAGCATGCCCGCGGCGGCGCCGAACGGGCCCACGCGATAGGAGGCGACGATCACCGCGATGCACGGCAGGAAGGTCGCCGGAAACTGCGACTGGGAAAAGGCCAGATGGTGATCAGGCCGGTACCGGTCAGCAGCGAGGTCGCCTCGGTCTTCATCGCGGCCGAGGCATTGCCGAGGGCATTGGTTTCGAACAGGCGCGCCAGCATCACGATCGGCGGCGTGACGATCAGCATGCCGAGCAGCACCGTCGTCAGCCACGAGAGGAAGAAATCGAGACTGTGGCCGCTTTCCGTCAGAAATCCCGCCAGCCCCCACGCCACCGCGGCGCTGACGATGCTGCCGGCGCCCGCGGCGAGGCAGAAGCTGATCACCGCGCGCGGTGCCATGAACGACAATTCGTCCGGCTCGCGCTTGCGCAGCAGCCACAGCGCGACGACCGCTTCGCAGCCATTGGCGAAGGAAAAGGCCAGTGCGGTCCCGACCGACACCCCGCCCTGCACATTGGCGCCGAGGCTCGCGGCGGCCATTCCTGCGAAGGCGGCGATGCGCACCTGCGCCGGCATCAGCAGCAAAAGCGCCAGGAAATAGCCGCTCGGGGGCCAGACTGCCGCGATATTGTCGGCACCCTTGGTCGCATAGAGCGACACGCTCGCCAGGATATAATATCCAAGCGCCGTCAGCAGGAACCAGAATATCCCCTCGACGATGATGGGACGCGACCGTGTCATGCCGCCAAATTACAGAAATCTGGCAAACAATCTGCTAATAATTGTAACGTATCGGCGCACGGCCGCTTCGCGTCGCGGTCAGCCCGCCAGTCGCCAGTCTGCCAATGCCGTCAGCGAATGCCGCCGAAGGTCAGCCCAACGACATTCTCTACCATCGTCTCGTCCCATTCGACCCGGCGATCGAGGATCAGCATGGCGAGGCCGTGCACCAGTGCCCAGGCGTGCAGCGCCGCCGTATCGGGGTCCTCGACGCCCGGCAGCGCTTCGCCGACGCCCGCGCGCAGCAACTTATAGGCCACTTCGCCGCCGTCGCTGTCGGCCTCGGCGGCCCGGTCGCGCATCTGGCGCGTGAAGCTCAGCCGGAACAGCGCGGGCTCCTCATGCGCGAAACGCACATAGGTGATGCCCGTCGCCTTAAAGCCTTTGCGGCCGCGCCGGCCTTCAGCCACGCCTGCGCCTGCCGCGCGCCGAGCCGCCGCAGCCCCTCGTCGGCCAGCGCGTCGAGCAGCGCCTCCTTGTCGGGGAAATGGCGGTAAAGTGCGGTCGCACTGACCCCGACATCGCGCGCCAGTGCGCGCAGTCCCAGCTCGCCGCCATCGCCCGCCTCCAGCCGTTTCAGCCCTGCCGCGATCACCGCCGCGCGCAGGTCGCCATGATGATAGGCGCCCGACGCCTTCGCGCCGTCGCTTTTTATGTTGACACTGTTATCTTTGTTTGCCATGTTTCCACTGTAAACATTTCGAGTCGCCGATGCAACCCCACGCTGCGCGGCACCTTCGCAAACTTCCACCGAGGAACATAGTCATGGCAAGCAATGTAGAAACCCTGATCCGCGGCGCGGTCAAGAAAGGCATCGGCGCCGTTGCCGACTTCAACCGCAAACGCCTCCCCCGCCCCACCGAAGCCCACCCCTTCCTCACCGGCATCCATCAGCTGATGACTGAAGAGTTCACGCTGGAGGAACTGCGCGTCGAGGGCGAAATTCCGGCAACCCTCACCGGCCGCTATCTCCGCAACGGCCCGAACCCCGCGGTCGCACCCGATCCCGCCAGCTATCACTGGTTCAGCGGGGCCGGCATGGTCCACGGCGTGCGCATCGCGCGCGGCAAGGCCGACTGGTATCGCAACCGCTGGGTCCGCGGCAGCGAGGCGAGCGCGGCGCTCGGCGAAACGATCCCTCCCGGCCCGCGCGCCGAAAGCAACGACGCGCCGAACACCAATGTCATCGGCATCGACGGCCGCACCTTCGCGATCGTCGAGGCGGGCGGCAAGCCGGTCGAGCTCGGCTATGAGCTCAACACGATCGCGCACAACCCCTTCGACGGCACGCTCAAAGGCCCCTACACCGCACACCCGCACCGCGATCCCTCCACCGGCGAGATGCATTCGATCACCTATCAGGCCGACGCGTTCAACACGGTGTGGCACGTCGTCGTCGACAGGAATGGACAGGTCATTCGCGAACTCGCGATCCCGGTCAGCGACGGTCCTTCCATCCACGACTGCGCGATCACCCAAAATTACGTGCTCGTGCTCGACCTGCCGGTGACCTTCTCGATGTCGCGCCTGCTCGCCGGCCACAGCTTCCCCTATGCATGGAACGAAAAGCATCAAGCACGCGTCGGCCTCCTCCCCAGGAAAGGCAGCGCGGACGAGATCATCTGGATTCCGGTCGAGCCCTGCTATGTCTTCCATCCGGCGAACGCCTTCGAGACCGAAGACGGCAAGGTGATCGTCGATGTCGTCGCGCACGAGACGATGTTCGCGGAATCGACGCGCGGCCCCGACAGCCAGAAATCGCGCATGGAACGCTGGACGCTCGATCCCGCTGCGCGCACCTCGATCCGCACCGTCATCCACGATCATGCGCAGGAATTCCCGCGCTATGACGAGCGGCTGACGACACGTCCCTACCGCTATGCCTATAGCGTCGCGATCCCCGACGGCGTTTCGACTGAATGGGCGCTCGCCGACACGCGCCTGTTCCGCCACGACCTCGAAAAGGGCGTGACCGACGCGCACGACTTCGGCCCGGGCTGCCATCCCGGCGAGTTCGTTTTCGTGCCGCGCAGCGAACAGGGCGCCGAGGATGATGGCTGGCTGATCGGCCTCGTTGTAAACATGAACGACGAGACGACCGCGCTCGTCATCCTCAACGCCGATGATTTTACCGGGTCATCGCAAGCAGTCGTCCATCTGCCACATCGGGTTCCGCCGGGTTTTCACGGAAACTGGGTCGCCGATTGATCGCGCCAGAATGCTTCATCAGCGCCTTGGTCACCCGCAGCGACCGTTCGTTGTCGACGTCGATCGCCGTCGCCCCGTTGCTCACCAGCAGCGGGCGACCTCGACTTTCACGTGGCGCGAGATGCGTCGAAAAATATGGTGGATCGGGCCGAGCCCGAAACGGAAACGCAGCAGGTTGATGAAACCAAAGGCCTGCATCACGCGGATCGGTTTCTTGACGAACTGGCCGCCGCCGCGGAACGCCTCGGCGGCTTTCAACGCCCCGCGATGGCCGATCCAATAGGCATTGCAGTTCGACACCGCGACGTCCGAAAATTCGTAGAAGCGCCTCTGCCCTTCGGGATGCACGGCCAGCACATCCTCGCGCCGCGCGAGCGCCACGCCCGCCTCGACCTGGAGCCGCGCCGCCTCGGCGTCGATCTCTGCGATCGTCGCAGGAGTCAGCAGGCAATTGTCTGCGGTCGTGATGAGTAGCGGAAAGCTCGCTTCGCCGGCCGCGAGCAGGACCGAATCCGCCAGATTATCGGCAGCCGCCAGCACGACGAGCCGGTCGCCGAGCAGATCGACCACCGGGTCTTTCAGATCGGAAAGCAGGTCGGCATGATGCGTCGACACGATCACGCGCTCGGCGTCGCTGTCTGCGGCGCTTTCGAGAACATGCGCGATCATCGGCCGCCCCGCGACCGGCACCAGGCATTTATCGGCGACGCCATATGCTTCGGCCAGTGCATCGACAGCACCCGGCCGGCGGCGGCCAGAATCAGGATCGAACCGCTCACGCCGCATCCCTCCGCGCGAAACCGACCAGCTGGCGAATCATGCTTTCGGAGACGATCGTCTCGATCAGATCCGCCTGCGTGAAGCCGGCGGCGACCGCAGCACGGCCGAACACTTTCTCGGACCAGAGGTTGCAGTTCAGATTGACCTCGAGCAGCCGAATCTCGCCGGTCGCGAAATCGACGCGGAATTCGAAGCGGCCATAATCGAACGGCCTGAAAATCTCCGCCATGCGAATGGTGTAGTCGATCAGCCGTTCATTCATCGAAGCCTCGTCGAACAGCCGCAGGCTATATTTGGCGCTGCGGTCGACCAGATCGCGCTTTTCCTGATAGGTACGCAGATGGCTGGGGTCGGCCTGTTCGAAGATCATCATCGGCAGCATTGCAGGCTGGCCGTCGATCGTGATCACCGGAACCTCGACATCGCTGCCCTCGATGAAGGGTTCGACCAGCGCGTCGTGATCGAGCGCATGGACTTCGGCGATCGCTTGCGTGAGCTCGACGCGGCTGTGCGCATCGCGAATGCCCCATGATGCCGAACTGTTGTTGGGCTTGATGACCCAGCGCAGCGCGGGTGGGCAGCGCGAGACGTCGACCGGCGCACCGCGGCGGAACAGCGCCCAGGGGGGCGGTCGGCACCCCGCGCGCGGCGGCTTCCAATTTGGTCAAATGCTTATCGTCCGACAGCCCGCGGACGATCGGCGACGCCCCGACATAGGGCAAGCCCAGCCGGTTGCAGAGCAGCGGCAGCAGCATCTCCGAATTATAGAATCCGCCACGGTTGAGCAGCGGGAAGACGAAGTCTGCGTCGGGCCGCTGGAACAGCGCCGAGTAATCATCGGCGATGACCAGCGGGATGCCCATCCGCTCCAGTATCTCGCGCGTTTCGCGGTGATAGACAGCATGATTGCCGTCCTCGGAATGAAGGCCGCCGGTCCATTTGGCGTGCTTCGCGATAAACAATAGACGCTGCGTATCGCGAAGGCGATCGGGCAGCTTGGTCGGGCTGAGGTCTTGGGTTCGCATATGACGGTCCCACCAGAGCGACGTTTCACCGCTATGACCTTTTGGTGACGGAGCTGAAACCAAAACGCCAAATCTATGTCATCTTGGATCGTTAGTTCGGGGCCATTCCTCCCTATTCCGGATGGTCCTTCATGCTGCTGACGCCCAAAAGCTTCGAAAAAAATGCCTCGCGATCGGACAACCGCCATGCCGCCCGGCTGGTTTCTGCGCTCGTCAGCGGCGGCGATGCACGCATCCGGCTCAATGCGCAGGGTCGCAATCAATATTATGCGAGCGCTGTACCCAGCGACGCGCTCGCCTATGGTTCGTCTACGATCAGCAGTATTTCGGATCATGCGTTCGAAACATTGGCCGGCCAGTGGCAGGATCGGCTCGACCAGCCGGTGGCCGCGAACGACTATGCCCACGGGCTCGACCTGTTGCGGCACCGCCTCGCCGCGTGTTTCGAACTCGCCGGCGAAACGGCGATCGTCTTTGCCGCCTCAGGAACCGACCTTGAATATGTCGGCTTGGCCGCTGCGCTCGACGGCCGGCCGCTCACCGCGGTCCTGCTTGGCCGCGACGAGGTCGGCAGCGGCTGCGTCCACAGCGCCGCGGGCCGCTTCTTCGCCGGCGAAACGGCGACCGGCGCGCGCGTCGTCGCCCAGGCGGCGATCGACCCTGCTTTCGCCGGAACCGAACTGATCGACGTTGCGGTCCGCGATGCCGCCGGGCGCCCGCGTTCGTCGGCCGCCGTCGCCGCCGAACTGTCGCTGCAGATCGAACACGCCGAAAGAAGCGGCCGCCGAGCGGTGGTGCATGTCGTCCACGGCTCGAAATCGGGGTTGACGCTGCCCGCGCTCTCCGACGTCGAATGCCTCGTCGCGACGCACGGCGACGCGATGACGATCGTCGTCGACGCATGCCAGCTGCGTATCGCGCCGTCGGTCGTCCGCCGCTATCTCGAACTTGGTTGCGTTATCTTGATGACTGGATCCAAATTCGCCGGCGGCCCACCGTTCAGCGGCTTTGCGCTCGTGCCTGCGGAATTGCAGGCGCGTGCGCGCCCCCTCCCCGAAGGCTTCCGTCGCATTGCGACGCGCGCGGAATGGCCGGCCGAATGGCCCGGCGCCGACTGCCTGACGCCGTCGGGCAATTTCGGCCTGCTCCTCCGCCTGCAAGCGGCGCTGATCGAAATGGAACGCTTCGCGGCGCTGCCCGCCGACCGCATGACGCAAGTCACCGCGCGTTTCAGCCACCATATCATGCATTTGGTGAAGCAGCTCGGCCTCGCCGAAGTGCCGGGCGCGGGTGGCACTTCGTGCCTCGCCAGCGAGACCTTGCGCACGCTCGACCTATCCGCGCGCTGGCCGCGATGCGATTTCGAGGCCGCCAAGCTGATGCACGGGCACATCGCGCGCCAATCGCGCCACTGGCTCGGACGCGAAGTCCGGCTCGGACAGCCGGTCAAGACGCACCAAATGGCCGACGGCCGCGTCGCCGGGACGCTGCGTCTGTCGCTGTCGATGCCGCTGCTCGCCGAGCTCGCCATCCTGTCCGATATTGCGCTCGACGAACGTCTTGAAAGCGATATGGCGCTGGTGGGCGCGGCGATTTCCGCAGCTGCAGCGACGGCCTTCGCCGCGCGCCAACCGGCCTCGCTCGCTTGATCGCAAACCCGACAGCAGCGCGTAAATATCGAGCCCGATTCTTCGCTCAGCCGCCCGGTCGCCACGGCTCACCGTGAAAAATCGCCTCTTGGCGCAGCGCTTTCGCGGAGCGGTTCGTTTCTCCATCACTATGATGAAACAACGCACCCTCTCCCGCCCCGCCACGAGCGCGATTGCCGCGTTCCTGGCCGTCACCACCCCCGCCGCTTTCGCGCAGGAAGCGCCGACCGTTCCGATGACCCCGCCGGTCGCCGTACCGCCGGCCGCCCCGCCGACGGTAGCCGAGCCGGCGCCGGTCGCGCCGACCGCTGCGCCGCAGACTGCGACGAGTCCGACGCCCGTTATTCGCGTACCGCTCGACGTCGCGCCCGAGCCCGCCGCTCCGGCACAGCCCGAACCGCGCGCGGCCGAGCGTCAGGTCGCCCCCGCCTCGGTTCGTACCGAACGCCCGGCACCCCGGGCCCGCGCTGCCGTGGCCGCACCTGCAGCCACCACCGTAGAGGCCGCGGCGCCGGTCGCCAGCGAGGCTTTGCCGGTCGAGGCGCCGATCGCGGTGCCGACCGAGCCCGTCATCGAACCTGCACCCGCACCGGTCGAGAAGGCGAGCGTCAGCGGCGATGCCTTTCCTTGGGAAATTGCCGGGGGCGCTGCGGCGCTGCTCCTTGTCGGGGGCGCCGGCCTCGCCTTCGCGCGCCGTCGCCGCAGCGAACATGCGGTCGAGGACGAGGGCATGACCTTCGAACAGATGGCCGCCGCCGAAGCGGTGCCCTACCATCCGCCCGCGCGAAAAGAGGTTGCCGTGCCCGCGCCGGTCGCCCGCGACACGCCGAGCTTCGCCGCTGCGCCGCATGGCAGCATGGGTCGCCACGAAGCGATGGCGCTTGCCGGGCCGACGCCCGACAATCCCTTCGCCACGCTGAAAAAGCGCCTCCAGCGCGCCCGCTTCCTCGACCGTCAGGAGCGCGCCGCTTACGAAGAAACGCTTGCACCGCAGGCGGCGCCTACCCGCAAGCCGGCCAGTGCATGGGAGATCGCGCAACGCGAGGTTGCTCCTGCTCCTGCGGAACAGGAAGTCCGCCGCCCCGAGCGCGGCCCGGCGCGCAGCGGTACGTTGCGCCCCGGCTTCGCCCGCCACTGATCTGGGAGGTCTCGCCCAATGAAAAGGGCGGTGCCGCGAGGCACCGCCCTTTTCCTTATGCAAGCACGGCGGGCGAACCCGCCGGACCCGAACCGAATTACTTCAGTTCGACGGTCGCGCCAGCGGCGATCAGCTTGCCCTTCAGCTCTTCAGCTTCGGCCTTGCTCACGCCTTCCTTGACGGCCTTCGGCGCGCCTTCGACGAGCGCCTTGGCTTCGCCGAGGCCCAGACCGGTGATCGCACGGACTTCCTTAATCACGTTGATCTTGTTGCCGCCGTCACCCGTCAGGATGACGTCGAATTCGGTCTGCTCTTCAGCAGCGGCGGC
>JACDQN010000267.1 GCA_015657575.1 Sphingopyxis sp. | reverse complement strand
GCCGACCGGGCAGAGATCGACGACGTTGCCCTGCAGCTCGGAGGTCATCGCCTGTTCGAGATAGGTCGTGATCTCCATATCCTCGCCGCGCCCGATCGCGCCGAGATCCTGCCCACCGGCGACCTCCGTGGTGAAGCGGACGCAGCGCGTGCACTGGATGCAGCGCGTCATCGAGGTCTTGACCAGCGGGCCGATATACTTGTCCTCGACCGCGCGCTTGTTCTCGGCATAGCGCGACGTGTCGACGCCATAGGCCATGGCCTGGTCCTGCAGGTCGCATTCGCCGCCCTGATCGCAGATCGGGCAGTCGAGCGGGTGGTTGATGAGCAGGAATTCCATCACCCCCTCGCGCGCCTTCTTCACCATCGGGCTGTCGGTCTTGATGATCTGCCCCTCGGCGGTCGGCAGCGCGCATGACGCCTGCGGCTTCGGCGGGCCGGGCGCGACCTCGACGAGGCACATGCGGCAATTGCCGGCGATCGACAGACGTTCATGATAGCAGAAGCGCGGGATCTCTTTCCCCGCCATCTCGCACGCCTGCAGGACGGTCGCGCCCTGCGGAACGTCGAGTTCTACGCCATCTACGGTTACTTTAGGCATTAGGCGCTACTTTCCTGCATCCGCTGCGGCCAGTCCGGACAAAATCCGGTACAATCCGACGGCCGCAATTGCGCGGACAGTGTCATTATTCAGATTGAGATTCTGCCCCGCCACGAGGCAGCCGCCCAAGACCGGAACGAGGGTCTTCACCGCTTTGGTTTCCGCATCGCTTCCGACTTCGGTCTGCAAAAGGGTGAACGCGCCAGCGGGGTTGCCGCGCGCAACGCACTGCGCGAAATCCTCGCCGTCATTGCGGGGTTTGAAGCTCGATGCGAACATCGCTTCTTCGCTCAGTGTCGCCACGCGGGGCAGATTTGCGTTGCCATAGCGGTTGAGCACCAGTTCCTCAGCCATGCCGCCGACCATCGCCGGCGCGGTGAACCGAATGCTCCCAATGGCAAACCCAAGGCAGTCCGCGAGGGTTCGGTTAAGCTTCTTGACCGCGCTATCCTGTTCGGGACTGAGATAGGCGAGATCCAGGGCGGCTACGACCTTTTCGGTATATTTGCCCGCGTAGCAGCGCGCATATTGGTTGAGGACAATCCGGCCCGCATTATCCTTGTCGTTCGGCATATTCTTGACGGCCGAGGGCGAGCGATCGATGCGCGAGCCCGATTCCGGTTCTGCCTGGGCGGGCGACACGGCCAGCGACAAGCACAACAGGACGGCCGCCATGGGCCCCCATCTTCGGGATAGGCGGGCAGTTTCGCGCATCGATCAGCTTTCCTGGGCCGCCAGCAAGCGGAAGGTCGCCGTGGCGATGATCGAGCGCAGGCCGGTGACGCTCGATTGCATCTCGAGGTTCTGGGCGCAAAGCTTGACGGCGGGGGCCAGCTGGTTCGCCGCCTGCGTTTCGAGGTCCGAGCCGGGGGCGGTAGCGAGCAGGTGCGCGACCTCGTCGGGGGTCGAGCGCGCGACGCACATCGCGATCTTGTCGGACGGCGCAAAGGTGGCTGCTTCCTTGCCCGACGCGGCCTTGGCGATGCGCAGCTTCAGCGGTGCCCCCTGCCGCGCCATCATCGCCTCTGCCAGCGAAGCCGCGAACGGCAGGTTCTGCGAGCGCAGCGTCTCGTCACGCATGCCGACGCGCTTGCCGCAGCCTTCGTTGGCGCGCGCGAGGTTACGCAGGCCGTTGCGATATTCGGTGGTACGGAAATCGCGCGTCAGCACCTCGGACACCTTGTCGGGGCTGGCCTCGGCGACGCACGCCGCGAACAGCGCCATCGTCTGGCGCGCCTGCGGGTCCGCCTTTACGATCACGCCATTCTGCTCGCGCTCGGGATTGGGCCAGGGGGTCGGCGTATTGTCCATGACGGGAGTGGCGCCCTGCGCCGCGGCGAACATAGCGAATGCAAGAGTAATCATTCTGCTGCCTCCATCATATTGCCGCCTTCACGAATGCGGCGCTCCAGTTCCGGACGAAAATGCTTGATCAACCCCTGGATCGGCCACGCCGCGGCGTCGCCAAGCGCGCAGATGGTGTGGCCTTCGACCT
>JACDQN010000266.1 GCA_015657575.1 Sphingopyxis sp. | reverse complement strand
TGGGGAGGTGGCAGCGCGAAGCGCTGACGGAGGGGTCGGCGCCGTCAGGCGTCGGCGCAAGGCCAGCCCCCTCGACCACACCCTTCGGGCGCGGCCCCCCTCCCCATGGCTCCGCCAAGGGGAGGATCTTCGGGGCCGCTCTCAACGCAATGCCGGCTCTCTCAAAATCCACCTGCATTCGCAGGATCCCGACGCGGATATCGTCGATCGATGCGCATCCTTTCCCGGCAGCTCACGTTTACTGCGTGTAGCCGAAAGGGAAATGCATTGAGAATAAAACCTATTTTCGCCGCCCTCCTTTTGCTCGGAGGCTGTAACGCGCCGTCCGACCCAGCGACCGAGCAAAAGGAAAAGTCCGCAGTCGCAGCAACGGACGATCTCGCATTCGCCGATGCCAAGTCAGAAAGTTCCTCGATCTCCGAAACGCCCGCGCTGCGGGCACAGGTCATCCTCGACCATCTCGGTTTTTCGCCGGGCGTGATCGACGGCAAGGAGGGGCAATCCTATGCGGCGGCGCTTCGCGGTTTCCAGGCCGCTCACGATCTTCCCGACACCGGCAAGCTCGACACGGCGACGCTCGCCCGAATGGAGCAGTGGCGCGATATTCCCGCGACGCGCGTCGTTATCATACCCGCGGATTTTGCCGCCGGGCCTTTCTTTCCCGCCTTTCCCGCCGATGCCGCGGAGCAGGCGAAGCTGCCCGCGCTCGGCTATCGCAACTTGACCGAAGCGCTTGCCGAACGGTTTCACACGACGCCCGAAGCGATCGTAGCACTGAATTCGCCCTCGACGCCGGTGGGTGCGGGCAAGGCGATCCGCGTGCCCAATATTCCCGACGCCAAGGTTGGCGATATCGGCGACGATCCGCGCGGATGGGGCGACCGGCTGCGGCGGCTGGGCGTGGCATCGCAGCAGCCGCAGGCAGCCAAGGTCGTGGTCGACAAATCCGAGGGCGTGCTCAAGGTGTTCGGCGCCGAAGACAAGCTGATCGCGCAATTTCCCGCGACGATGGGGAGCAGCAAGGATCCGCTGCCCATCGGCGACTGGAAGATCCAGGGCGTCAGCCGCAATCCCGATTTCCACTATAATCCCAAACTTTTTTGGGATGTTAGCGACAGCAAGGACGCGCAAATCCTGAAACCCGGGCCGAACAGCCCGGTCGGGGTGGTCTGGATCGACCTCAGCAAGCCGCATTACGGGATCCACGGCACCAGCGAGCCGCACACCATCGGCCGCGCCGAAAGCCACGGCTGTATCCGCCTGACCAACTGGGACGCCGCGCGGCTTGCGCAAATGGTGAAGCCCGGCACACCGGCGAAGCTTCAACCCTGAGCGTCGCTCTGCGGGCGGCGGTTCGCGCTTAGAAATCGACCTGCGTGCGAAGCCCGAACGTGTCGGCGGTATAGTCGCGATCGCCGTTCGCGGCCGCGATTCGCGCGTCGTCGATCCACAGCTTGCCGTAATTGGCGGTGATGCGGATATAGTCGATCGGCGCCCAGACGACGCCGAGCAGGGCGGTTTTCTGACGGCCGCCAACAATTCCGGCGTCGTTGAGGTCGAGATAGTCGTAGCGCGCGTTGAGCTCGATCGCGCCGATGCCGCCGGCGTTGATCGGCTTTGACGGCTTCAGCCGATCGAACGCGCCGTCCCTATACCCGCGCGCATCGCCGCCCGTCAGGACCATGCCGATTTCCGCATAGCCGCCGAAGAAGGTCGGATCGACGGCACCGGGGCGCTTGACCGTCTGCCAGAAAGCTTCGCCCGCGGCATGAAACGGCCCGGCCAGCACCGCCCCCTCGAGCCCCAGCCCGCGCTCGCTCGCAATGTCCAGCAGACCCGTGTCGACCAAGCGGACGTCGGTCGTGTGGACGAAGGGCCGCGCGCGGTAACGGTTGGTCGCTGCAGGATCGTTGGGATCGCGGTAGTGGCCCGATGCACCCAGATGCAGCTGCGTATCGCCGAACTTGGGCATCCAGACAACGCGGCCGTCGACGCTGATGCTGTGGTTCGCGTCGCTGAGCAGGTCGCGCGCATTGTCGCCGAACACCCCGCCCTGCAGCAGCAGCGCCTTGCCCTTATATTGCGCCGACAGGCCGACGCGGCGCTCGAAACCGAACGCGGAAGTGAAAGCCGCCCGCTCGGTAAAGCTGGTGAAAAGGTCGCTCGTCATGTCGTCGAGCGACCAGAAAGGCTTGATCTGCCCGGCGGTGACGGTCAGCGGCCCCGTCCCGTAGCTCATGTAGATATCGGTCAGCTCGACCTCGCTGTTCGCGATGTCGGCCTCGACGCGATAGGCGAAGCCGCCCGGGATTTTGCCATCGACGCCCAGATAGACGCGGCGGAATTCGGTTGCGGTGCCGCCGCGAATGCCCGTGACGCCCGCGGGGGCATCGACGCTGGCAAGGTCGAGTTGGATGCGGCCGCGCGGCTTGAAGCTCCAGCCGTCGGCTGTCTTGATCTCGGGCGTGCCCTTCCAGCTGATGTCGGTCGCGGGCTTCGCGGTCACCGACGGCGGCGCGGGCGGCGCCGCGGGAGCGGGCGCAGGCTGCGCGGTCGCCGCGTCGAGCCGCGATTCGAGCGTCTGCACCTGCGCCTTCAACGCCGCGAGTTCGGCGCGGAGCTGCGTCGCTTCTTCGGCGGTCATCGCCTGCGCATGCGCGGCGGTGGGAAGGATGAACATCGACGTCGCCAGCAGGGCGGCGTTCCAAACGTGGCGCATGGGGGATTTGCTCCGTTGCGAAAGGTGACAAGCTCGTGGCGCTGCTATGACGCTTGCATGACAGATGCACGTCATTTGCATGACATTTTTGTTGCAAGCCGCATTTTTCACACCCCCTTGCCAGCAAGACGCGAACGGCTAAGGACATCCCAGTTTTTTCGGGCAACCTTTCTGCGGATTGCCTTTTCCGGGAGACCATCATGACGATCAAATTTGACGGACGCGTTGCCATTGTCACCGGCGCCGGCGGCGGCCTCGGCCGCGCTTATGCGCTAGAGCTGGCGCGGCGCGGCGCCAAGGTGGTCGTCAACGACCTGGGCGGCGCGCGCGACGGGACGGGCCATTCGGACGCCGCGCTGCAGGTCGTCGAGGAAATCCGCAGCGCCGGCGGCACCGCCATGTCGAACGGCGGCAGCGTCACCGAATATGAGCAGATGGTCGAAATGGTCGCGAAGGCGAAAGAGGAATGGGCGGCGTCCACAGTCCTGATCAACAACGCCGGCATCCTGCGCGGATCAAGAGCTTCGCCAAGATGGAGCCCGCCGATTTCGAC
>JACDQN010000265.1 GCA_015657575.1 Sphingopyxis sp. | reverse complement strand
GTTCGTAAGTCTCGCTGCCCTCCCCTGAGGGGAGGGGGTAATATGATCTTTACGTCAGTTCCCCACCCCTAAACGGACGCCTGCCTATCCTCTGCGTCGCGGCGCTGAAGATAACGCCCCTCCGTTTCCGCGATATAGTCGCGCGTCAGCGGCAGCGCATGGCGGCTGCGCGCGAACTGGAGCTGGTAATTGCCCATCCCGCCGCTTTCGAACGCCGCGGTCGCACCGGCGAGATAGAAGCACCACATGCGAAAGAAGCGCGCGCCCATCATCGCGACGATCTCGGCCTCATGCGCCAGCGTCCGCTTGTACCATTGGCGCAGCGTCAACGCATAATGCAGCCGCAGCGTCTCGACATCGGTGACGATCAGCCGGCTCTTCTCGCTCGCCGCCAATGTCTCGCTGAGCGACGGGATATAGCCGCCGGGGAAGATATATTTGCGCGTGAAGGCGTCGGTCGTCCCGGGCTTGCCGAAGCGGCCGATGGTGTGGAGCAGCATCACGCCGTCGGCGGTCATCAGATTGGCGGCGGCGCGAAAGAAGGTGTCGAAATTGGCCGCACCGACATGTTCGAACATGCCGACCGACACGATGCGATCGAAGCGCCCCGGCTCGCGCGCGGCGAGGTCGCGATAGTCGATGAGTTCGAACCGGACGCGGTCGGCGACGCCCGCCGCCTCGGCGCGCTGCCGCGCAAGCGCGAGCTGTTCTTCGGATAGCGTGATACCGGTGACCTCGACCGCTTCGAGCCGGGCGAGCGTGATCGCCATCCCGCCCCAGCCGCAGCCGATATCGAGGATGCGCTGCCCCGGCGCGAGCGCGAGCTTCGCCGCGATATGCGCCTTCTTCGCCGCCTGCGCCTCGTCGAGCGTCATGTCCGGCCGCGGCCAATAGGCGCAGCTGTACTGCATGTCGTCGTCGAGGAAGAGCCGATAGAGGTCGTTGCCGATGTCGTAATGATGTTTGACATTCGCGCGCGACTGGCGCTGGCGGTTGATCGAACCGAGCCGCGTCTTCACCCAGTCGGCGCGCCGGCCGAGCCAGCTCTTGTGCTTGAGCTTCGCAGCGCGATCCCACGGCGTGTTCATGCGGATCAGCGCGACAAGGTCCATGATGTCGCCCTCGACCAGCTCCATTTCGCCATCCATGAACGCCTCGGCCGCGCCGAGCCGCGGGTCGAGGAGGATACGGCGCATGCCCTTGCGGCTTGCGAAGCGGATGGCGACGTCGGGAAAGCCGTCGGCGGGCTGTCCATAATCCTCGCGTGTCCCGTCGGGCAGGATGACGGTCAGCCGCCCCTGGCGAATGACGCGGGAGAGAAACGGACGCAGGATCGACATTTTACGAACCGAACCTCCGGCCGCCGAAAAGGTTGCACTCAGATGCCGGCATACCATTCATAATCGATGCGATCTTCCCAATAACCACCCTTGCCCGCGCCGATACCGTCGAGGCTGGCCACCGCTTCGATCCCCTGCACATATTTGGCATGCTTGTACCCGAGCTGGCGCTCGATGCGCAGCCGCAGCGGCGCGCCGTTGGCGATCGGCAGCAGCGCGCCGTTCAGCGCCCAGGCCATGATCGTCTGCGGGTGCAGCGCGTCGACCATGTCGCAGCTTTCATAATAAAGATCGCCGCCGATCCGGTCGGCGCAGCGAAAGACGATATAGCGCGCGCCGTCGCGGACGCCCGCGGCGGCGAGGATGCGGCCGAGCCCGGGCCCCGTCCATTGCCCGATGGCGCTCCACCCCTCGACGCAGTCGTGGCGCGTGATCTGCGTGCGCTGCGGCATCGCGCGAATATCCGCCTTCGACAGCGACAGCGGGCGCGCGACGAGCCCTGTCACCTTCAATCGCCAATCGACGAAGCCCGACGCGGCGTGCGCGGCATAGGCGGCGCCCGGCGGCAGTTTCGTCCCGTTCGAGCGGAAAACGGGCGACAGGTCGGCGCGGCTATATTCGCGCGCCAGCGCGCCGCGGTCGGTCAGCGCGCGCTGGCTGGCGCGGTTCATCTCCTCGCCCATCGACAATATCTTGCGCACCGCGGGCGCGTCGTTGATCGCGTCGCATCCCGACAATAGGGGCATGGTGCCCGCCGCGGCGACCAGCCCGCCGGCGCGCGCGATCAGCTCGCGACGTGGGAGGATCAGATCGCTCATACCGCGTCGTCCCTTTCGGGCGGCAGGCGGAACCAGCCCGTGATCATCGAGCGCAGCTCGTTCACCGGCCCCGCGAGCAGCACCATCGCGACATGGACGAGGAAGAAAAGGACGAGCGCCCAGGCGGTGATGAAATGGATCGATCGCGCCGACTGCCGCCCGCCGAACAGGTCGAGCAGCCACGGCCAGGCGGCGTTCATTCCCGGCGACATCGTCAGCCCGGTCGCGATCATCAGCGGCAGCGCCACGAAGATCACCCCGATATAGCTGAGCTTCTGCAGGATGCCGTAGCGCGCCGCGGCTTCTCCGCGCGGAAAGCGCAGCCGCACATGATCCTTGATGTCCTGCCAGATATGGCGCGGCGACCATTCGGCGCGGTGCACATGCAGGTCCTTTTTCAAATGCCCGCCGAACAGCGTCCACAGCATGTAGAGCGTCAGCGCGATCGACAAAATCCATGCGAACAGCAGGTGCCAGCGCCGCCCGTCGGCGAGGCTGTAAGTGGTGGGGATCGTCGCCCAGCCGGGAAAGGCCCAGGTCTGCTCCACCCCCTTCGCATCGGTCCAGCGGCCGAGCACCCCGGTCGTGTCGATCCGCGTCTCGCCGATGCGCAGGAAGCCCATGTCGGGTCCCGACCCGATCGCAAGCCAGGCATAGTCGGGGTTCGCGCCATATTCGCCCCAATAGAGGCGCGGATGCGCGTTGAAGATCATCAGCCCGCTCATCAACAGGACGAGCAGGGTCACGGCATTCACCCAATGCCAGATGCGCACCGGCAGCCGGTGACGATAGACGCGCGCCGGCGGTGCGGGCGGGGACGGAGCGACGGGAGGTTCAGCCTCTGCCATGGTCCCGGTTCGCTCCATTTCCCCGTCCGGTTACGCGACGACCTCCGCGGCATATTCCTCGCGATAGCGCGCGCGCAAGCTGACCTTGTCGATCTTTTCGCTGCCCAGCTTGGGCAGCGCATCGTGCGCCATCCAGATCTTGAACGGCACCTTGTAGGGCGCGAGCCGCTGGCTGAGGAAGGAACACATATCCTCGGCCGACATCGCTGCCCGGCTTCATCCAGATCACCGCGCCGACGACTTCGCCCAGCCGCTCGTCGGGCAGGCCGAAGACCGCGCATTCGTTCGCCTCGGGATGCTCGTAGATCGCGGCCTCGACCTCCTGGCAGCTGATATTCTCGCCGCCGCGGATGATGATATCCTTCTTGCGGTCGACGATGAACAGATAGCCATCGGCGTCGAGATAGCCGAGGTCGCCCGAGCGGAAATAGCCATTGTCGAAAAAGGCCGCCTTGGTCGCCGCCTCATTGTTCCAATAGCCCTCGAAATTGCACACCGACCGGATGCAAACCTCGCCGACGCCGCCCTCTGCCACCGGCGCGCCATTGTCGTCGAGGATCGCGAGATCGACGAGCGGTTTCGAGGCGGGGCCGGTCGACAGCGGCTTGTCGACATAATTTTCGTTGATGATGCCGCAGCCGACCGCGTTGGTTTCGGTCAGGCCGTAACCGAGCAACGGCTTCGCCTCGCCCATCTCGCTCGCGAGGCGCTTCACATGCTCGGGCGGGCGCGGCGCGCCGCCGCCGGCGTAGCTCTTGCACGTCGACAGGTCGTAATTCTTGCGGTTCGGATGAACGAGAATCTCGTAGCTCATCAGCGGGACGCCGACGAAATAATTGACCTGCTCGTCCTGGATCAGCCGCATCGCCTCCTCGGCATTCCACTTGGGCATCAGCACGAGCTTGCGCCCGATCGCGATGCTTTGCAGGAAGACCGGGATCTCGGCGGTGACGTGGAACAGCGGGGTGCAGATCAGCGTCGCGGGCTGGATGTCCGACATCAGCCCGTCCTGCGTCAGCAGATGGACGATGCTCGCCGTCTGCGTCACATAGTTGAAGATCGCCTGAACCACCGCGTGATGGCGCGAATAGGCGCCCTTCGACTGGCCGGTCGAACCCGAAGTGAAGAGGATCGTCGCCAGATCGTCGCCGGTGAGCACGGGCAACGCAGTCTCGGCGCTGCCGCCCGCGTCCGTGATCGGCGCGATCGCCTCGTCGATCGGTTTGGTAAGGTCGAGCGTGATGACCTTGGCGCCATGCGTAACACCCGGCTCGGCGAGCCGCGCGGCGCGCTGGACGTCGGCGATCACCAGCTTCGCCTCGGCATCCTCGACGCCCGCGGCAAGCTCGCCGCCCTGCCACCAGCCGTTGAGCAAAGTCGCACAGCCGCCCGCCATCAGCACGCCCAGGTAGGAAACGCACCAGGCGTTGGCGTTGCGCATCGCGATGCCGACGCGGCCGCCGCGTTCGACGCCATGCCCCTCGACCAGCGCCGCGGCGATCTTGCGCGCGGCGGCGTAGACCTGTTTGAAGCTCAGCCGTTCGTCGCCTCGACCAGGAAGGTCGCATCGCCATGCTGCGCACAAAAATAGGCGACATAGTCGGCCAGATTCGTCGGCGCGTTGGTGATGACGGGCAGTTGCTGGCCAAAGCGTTCGATGGACCCGACCTGGATCGGTCCGCCCGGACCGGTGATCAGATTATAGGCGGCTTCCAGGCGCAAATCGAGCGCAGATGGCATCTTTGATCTCTCCTCTTGGTCTCGCTCGCCGAACCCCTTATGGGGAGGCCTCTCCTGGGGAAGGACAGCGCGACTATATGTTTCTTTTTGCAACCTTAGCCGAAGCAACACAATATGTGAACTTCACCGAGTTGATGGGAGAGAATAGCGAGGTCGCCTTCAGCGTCTTCGGCCTGCCGATCCGCTGGTATGCGCTCGCCTATCTCGCGGGCATCTTCCTTGGCTACTGGTATCTCTTGAGGCTGATCGCGCAGCCCGGCGCGCCGATGGCGCGGCGCCATGCCGACGACATGATCTTCTATGCGATGCTCGGGATCATCCTCGGCGGCCGGATCGGCTATGTGCTGTTCTACAATCTGGAAGCCTATATCGAAAGTCCGGCCTCGATCCTGCGCCTGTGGGACGGCGGCATGTCGCTGCACGGCGGAGTGATCGGCGTCCTCGTCGCGATCTGGTATGTGACCCGCAAAGAAAAGCTCAGTTTCCTGCGCTTCTGCGACTATATCGCCTGCACCATCCCCTTCGGCCTCTTTCTCGGCCGCATCGCCAATTTCGTGAACGGCGAGCTGTGGGGCCGCGTCACCGACGTGCCCTGGGCGATCGTCTTTCCCGGCGCCGCCGGCTCCGATCCGCGGCACCCCAGCCAGCTCTACGAAGCGGGGCTCGAAGGGCTGGTGATGATGGCGATCCTCGCCTGGTTCTTCTGGCGCACCGACGCGCGTTACAAGCCCGGCTTCCTCGTCGGCATGGCGTCGATCATCTATGGCCTCAGCCGTTTCTTCGTCGAATTCTTCCGCCAGCCCGACCTGCAGCGGATGAACGTCGTCGAGGCGACGGGTCTGTCGATGGGCCAGTGGCTGACGGTGCCGATGATCGTCATCGGCATCTGGCTGGTCGCCACCGCGAAGGGCCGCCGCCAGCGCGTCGAGCCCATCGCGGGACCCGACAGCGTTGCCTGACGACAAGCCCTCGCCCGCGGATTTGATGGCCGAGATTGCAGCGGCGCGGACGATGACCGTCGCCGATTACATGGCGGCGGCGAACGCGTATTATTATGCGACGCGCGATCCGCTCGGCGCAGCGGGCGATTTCACGACGGCGCCCGAAATCAGCCAGATGTTCGGCGAGATGGTGGGGATCTGGATCGCCGACCTGTGGTCGCGCGCGAAACGCCCCGCGTTCCGCTATGTCGAGTTGGGGCCCGGTCGCGGCACGCTCGCCGCCGACGCGCTGCGCGCGATGGCGCGCTTCGGATGCGTGCCCGCGGGCACGCATCTCGTCGAGACGAGCCCGACGCTGCGCGCCGAGCAGCGTGCGCGCCTGCCCGGAGCGATGCATCATGACGAGGTCGACGCGCTCCCCGACGACGCCCCGCTGATCGTCGTCGCCAACGAATTTTTCGATGCGCTGCCGATCCATCAATATGTCCGCACGGCCAATGGCTGGCGCGAGCGATGGTGGAACGCCGCGATGGCGCTCCCACGCCGGTCGCGGGAGATATCCCGGCCGACGAAGCGATCCCCGCTCCCCTGCGCAGCCAGCCCGACGGCATGATCGTCGAAACGGCGCCCGTATCGGCGGCGATCATGCAGCGCTGCGCCTTTCGCCTGGCGCGGCAGGGCGGCGCGATGCTGGCGATCGACTATGGCCATGCCGGGCCCGCCGCGGGCGACACGTTGCAGGCGGTCAAGGCGCATCGCTTCGTCGACCCGTTTGCCGAGCCGGGCGAGGTCGACCTGACTGCGCATGTCGACTTCACCGCGCTGGCCGATGCCGCGCGCGGGACGGGCGTCATCGTCGGCCCGCTCGTGACGCAGGGCGACTGGCTCCGACAGCTCGGTATCGACGCGCGGCTGCAAGCGCTGACCGCCGCCGCCCCCGATCGCGCCGAGGAATGGCAGGGGCAGCGCGACCGGCTGGTCGAACCGCGCGAGATGGGCGAGTTGTTCAAGGTGATGGCCTTCACCGCGCCGGGCTGGCCGGAGCCCGCAGGTTTTTCGGGAGACGCCGCATGACCGCCGTTCAATTGGCGAAACCGGCCGATGCGGAAGCGGTTGCCGCCTTCGCCAACGGATCGTTCACGCACACCTTCGGCCATATCTACGACCCGGCCGATCTCGCCACCTTCCTTGTGGGCTGGAACCCGCCCGACCGCGTTCGTGCGCAAATCGCCAGCGACGATCATGACATCGCCCTTGTTCGCGACGAAGCGGGCGCGATCCTCGGCTATATCAAGATGGGGCCGGTCGATTTCGATCTGCCCGCCGATCAGCCGACCGACCGCGCGGTCGAACTCCACCAGCTCTATGTCGCCGAAGCGGCGAAGGGCAGCGGCGTCGCGGCGGCGCTGATGGAATGGGGCCTTGGATGGGCGCGCGAGCGCGCATCGATCCTCTACCTCACCGTCTTCACGGAGAATGACCGCGCGCAGGCCTTTTACCGCCGTTACGGCTTCTACGACGTCGGTCGCAACGCATTCCGCGTCGGCAATCATGTCGACGAAGACCGCTTCTTCAGGCTCGACCTGTGAGCGCGCCCTTCGTCACCGGGCGGTCGCTGGACGGTATCGCGCACGGCTTTTTCGGGCGCCGTGGCGGCGTGTCGGCCGGCGACCTCGCCTCGCTCAATTGCGGACTCGGGTCGGGCGACGATCCCGCGCTGATTGCGGAGAACCGCAAGCGTGTGGCCGATGCCGCGCTGCCGGGAGCCGTGCTCACCGGCCTCTATCAGGTCCATGGCAACCGCTGCGTCGTCGTCGATGACAGCAGCGACCTGGCCGCGCGGCCGGAGGCCGATGCGCTCGCGACGCGCACGCCGGGCATATTGCTCGGCATATTGACCGCCGATTGCGTGCCGGTGCTGTTCGCCGACCGTGAAGCCGGCGTCGTCGGCGCGGCGCACGCCGGCTGGAAGGGCGCCGTCGCGGGGGTCACCGATGCGACGCTCGAGGCGATGGAAAGCCTTGGCGCGACCCGCGCCCATATCGCAGTCGCGATCGGTCCTTGCATCGGCCGCGCCTCCTATGAAGTCGACGACGCTTTCGTCGAACGCTTCGTGACCGACGATCCGGCGAACGAACGCTTTTTCGCCGCGGGCAAGCCCGGCCATGCGATGTTCGACATCGCCGCCTATGTCGCGGCGCGGCTTGCCGCGGCGGGCGTCACGCGAATTGCCATCGGCGGGCAGGACACCTATGCCGAGGCCGAGGATTATTTCAGCTATCGCCGCGCGTGCCACAGAGGGGAAAACACCTATGGCCGCCAGCTGTCGGTGATCGGACTGACGGGAGGATAAGAGGCAAGATGACGCGCACGCGCTGGTTGGGATTGATCGGCGGGCTCGTCGTATTCGGCATCATGCTCCTGCTTCCCGCACCCGCGGGCATGGAGCTTACCGCATGGCGCGTCGCCGCGCTGACCGTGCTGATGGCGATCTGGTGGATGACCGAGGCGCTGCCGCTGACCGTCACCGCGCTCATTCCCTTCCTGACGGTACCCGCCTTTGGCGTCATGGACGCCAATGCGATCGCGAAGGAATATTATTCGCCGATCCTCTTCCTGATCCTCGGCGGCGCCTTTCTCGCGCTGGCGATCGAGCGCGTCGGGTTGCACCGGCGGCTTGCGCTCGCGCTGCTCAAGCGCGCCTCGCCCACCGCATCGGGTTTGCTGTTCGCCTTCATGGCGGCAACCGCCTTGCTCAGCATGTTCATTTCGAACACCTCGACCGCCCTGATCATGATTCCGATCGCGCTCGCCGTCGTCCGCGCGGGCGGGGTGCAGGAGGGCGAGACCGAAGGCTTTGCCGGCGCGGTCATGATGGGCATCGCCTTTGCGGCCTCCATCGGCGGTCTCGGCACGCTCGTGGGCAGTCCGACCAACGCGATCGCCGCGGGTCTGATCGAAAAGGCGCTGGGGCTCCGTATCTCGTTCCTCGACTGGGCGATTTACGGCGTGCCCATCGTGCTGCTGTCGACGCCGATCGCAATGTGGATTCTCGCACGCGTGCAGCGCCTTGCCGACCATCCCTTCGACGGCACCGCCGCCGCGTCCGCACTGGGCAACCAGGCAATCTGGTCGACCGCCGAACGCCGCGTCGTCCCGATCTTCCTGCTCGTCCTCGTCGCGTGGATCGCGCAGCCCTGGCTCGAACCGATGCTGCCCAAGGGGGCGCTGACCGACGGCACGATCGCGGTCGCGGGCAGCCTGCTGCTCTTCATCCTGCCCGACGGCACCGGCCGCCCGCTCCTGCTGTGGAAAGAGGCCGACCGCGCGCCGTGGGGCGTCATCATGATGTTCGGCGGCGGGCTCGCGCTCGCCGCGGCGATCACCGCGAGCGGGCTTGCCGCCTGGCTCGGCGCCGTGCTGGCGCCGCTCGGCAGCGTGCCCACGATTCTGCTGGCCGCGACGATCGTCGCGCTCACCATATTGATCACGGAATTTGCCAGCAACGTCGCAACCGCGAGCGGGATCATGCCGGTGCTCGCGGCGCTGATCGCGGCGACCGGCGTCGATCCGGTGCTGCTCGCGCTGCCCGTGGCGATGGCGGCGAGCTGGGGCTTCATGCTGCCGTCGGGCACCGGCCCCAACGCGCTCGCCTGGGCGACGGGCCATATCGCGCTGCCGCGCATATTGAAGGCCGGGCTTGCGCTCGACATCATCGGCGTTCCGCTGCTGATCGGGGTGATCTGGGCGATCGCGATGGTCGGTTGATCCGCGCAATATAGTTTCAAACGAAACTTGAGGCGCTATAAGGGCGGCCACACTCAAGGAGCATTCCCCATGGCCATGCGCGGCAAATCCAAGACCAACAGCAAGAAAATCGGCGACAAGGAGCTCAGCCCCGCGACGCTGATGATGGGACTCGGCTATGACCCGGTGCTGTCCGAAGGGTCGCTGAAGCCGCCGATCTTCCTGACCTCGACCTTCGCCTTCGAAAGCGCGGCGGCGGGCAAGCGCTTTTTCGAACATATCACCGGCAAGCGCGAAGGCCCCGCCGACGGTCTTGTCTATTCGCGCTTCAACGGCCCGAACCAGGAAATCCTCGAGGACCGGCTCGCGGTCTGGGACGGCGCCGACGACAGCCTCGTCTTTTCGAGCGGCATGTCGGCGATCGCCACGCTGCTCCTCGCGCTCGTCGGCCAGAATGACGTGATCGTCCATTCGGGTCCGCTCTATGCCGCGACCGAGACGCTGATCGCGCGCATCCTGTCGCGTTTCGGCGTGAGCTTCCTCGATTTCCCGGCGGGCGCGACGCGTGAGGAGCTTGACGCGATCCTCGCTCGTGCGAGCGGGCTGGCGGCGGAAAAGGGCGGCAAGGTCGCGCTCGTCTATCTCGAAAGCCCGGCGAACCCGACCAACGCGCTCGTCGATGTCGAAGCGGTGCGCGCCGCGCGCGATGCCGCCTTCCCCGGCGAACAGAAGCCCGCGATCGCGATCGACAATACCTTCCTCGGGCCGCTGTGGCAGAAGCCGCTGAACCAGGGCGCCGAACTCGTCGTCTACAGCCTCACCAAATATGCCGGCGGCCATTCGGACCTCGTCGCGGGCGGCGTGTCGGGCGATCAGGCGCTGATCAACGCGATCCGGCCGATGCGCAACACGATCGGCACGATCTGCGACCCCAACACCGCCTGGATGCTGCTGCGCAGCCTGGAAACGCTCGAACTCAGAATGAGCCGCGCGGGCGAAAATGCGCTGAAGGTCTGCACTTTCCTGCGCGACCATCCGAAGGTCGAGGGGCTCGGCTATCTCGGCTTCATCCAGGACGCGCGCCAGAAGGATATCTACGATCGCCACTGCACCGGCGCCGGATCGACCTTCTCGCTGTTCATCAAGGGCGGCGAGGCCGAGAGCTTCCGCTTCCTCGACGCGCTGAAGATCGCCAAGCTTGCGGTCAGCCTTGGTGGCACCGAGACGCTCGCCAGCCACCCCGCGGCGATGACGCACCTGTCGGTCCCCGACGAACGCAAGAAGGCGCTGGGCATCACCGACAATCTGGTGCGTGTATCGATCGGGATCGAGGATGCCGACGACTTGATCGCCGACTTTGCACAGGCACTCGAGGCCGTCTGACCTTCACGGAGCGTCGGGTTGCGGCCGGTTTTAGACATTGAAGGATTGAACTGATTTCCCCTCCCGCTTGCGGGAGGGACAGCGAGACTTGGGCGCTTGCGCCCTAGTCGCAGCAGGGTGGCCATCGCACCGTCGCCGCCCACCCCCGACCCCTCCCGCAAGCGGGAGGGGGGACCAATGTCCGCTC
>JACDQN010000264.1 GCA_015657575.1 Sphingopyxis sp. | reverse complement strand
CTGGCGGATAGCGCGCAGGAAGCTTTCGAGCCACATCGTCGGCTTCGAGATCGAGGTGGTTCGACGGCTCGTCGAGCAGCAGCAGGTCGGGGTTCGAGAAGAGCAAGGCCGCGAGCGCGACGCGCATCTTCCACCCGCCCGAGAAACTGTCGAGCGGCTGACCCTGCATCTCCTCATCGAAGCCGAGCCCGATCAGGATGCGCGCAGCACGCGCCGGCGCGGCATAGGCGTCGATCGCGATCAGCCGTTCGTGAATGTCGCCAAGCCTGTCGGGGTCTTGCTCGACCTCCGACGCGGCGAGCAGTTCGGCGCGTTCGGTGTCGGCGGCGAGCACGGTTTCGAACGGCGTCGCGCTGCCGCTCGGCGCTTCCTGCGCGATATAGCCGACGCGCGTCTTGCGCGGCATTTCGATACCGCCCTCGTCGGCTTCGAGCTGGCCGATCATCACCTTCATCAAGGTCGATTTGCCCGCGCCGTTGCGGCCGATCAGGCCGGTGCGGCTCTTGCCCGGCAGGCTGGCGCCCGCGCGGTCGAGGATGGTGCGCCCGCCGAGGCGCACGGTGAGGCCATTGATCGTCAGCATATATACCTAACCCATTCGTCATCCCGGCCTAGGCCGGGATCTCGCCCTAACGTGATTAGTATCCGGTGAGATCCCGGCCTTCGCCGGGATGACGCTGATAAAAGCGATGGCGCCCGTAGCATGTTCGGCGCCGTCGCCCAAGTCCCGCGCTGGCATTTGCGGCCGGGGTGCGGCAAAAGCGGGCGATGGCCGATCTTGTTCCCTTCCACATCGCCTTTCCCGTCGACGACCTCGATGCCGCACGGCATTTCTATGGGACGATCCTCGGCTGCCCCGAGGGACGCAGCAGTGCGGACTGGATCGACTTCAACCTCTATGGCCATCAGATCGTCGCGCACCGTACCGATATGCCGCGCGCAAGGCCCGCGCATAATCCGGTCGACGGCCATGACGTGCCGGTGCCCCATTTCGGCGTCGTGCTGCCGCCCGCCGAATGGCAGGCGCTCGCCGCGCGGCTGAAGGCGGCGGGGACGCGCTTCGTGATCGAACCGCACACGCGCTTCCCGGGCCAGCCGGGCGAGCAGTCGACGATGTTCTTTCACGACCCGGCGGGCAATGCGCTCGAGTTCAAGGCCTTTGCCGACCTGGATCAGCTCTTCGCCACATAGCGCTAATGCCCACCGCCCATTGATATCTGCTTCGGCCGCGGCGCGAACCACACCGATATCGCGGCGATCACGAACACCACGCCCGACGCGAGGAACAGGTGCAGCACCCCCAGCGTCGAGGCCTGCACCTCGACCAGCCGCTCGATCGCGGCGCGCGCCTGTTCGAGCGTGAAGCCGACATTCTGCAGCGAGGTCATCGTCGCTTCGGGATTGTTGAGCGCCGACACCAGTTCCGACCGCGAGGTGCGGCTGGCATCGTCCCACGCGGTCGTCGCGACCGCGGTGCCGATCGCGCCGCACAGCGTGCGCAGGAAACTCATCAGCCCCGCCGCCGACGTCTGGTGCTGCGCGGGCACCGAACTCAGCGCGAGCGCGGTCAGCCCGACGAAGAAGAAGGGCATGCCGATCCCCTGCAATATGTGCGGCAGCGCGAGCGTCCAGTAACCGACGTCGGCATTCCAGCTGGCGCGCAGGATCGACATGAAGGCCATCCACAGGATGCCGGCCGAGATAGTGATCCGCACATCGATTCTGGTGATCAAGCCGGCGGCGACGGGCGATAGCAGCACCGCAAACACGCCGAGCCAAGCGACGATGAAACCCGTCTGCGTCGCTGTATAGCCCGCGACCTGCTGAAGCCAGAGCGGCGTCAGCACCACCTGCGCAAAAAAGGCCCCGAAGCCCAGCGATATCGCCATCGTCGCGAAGCTGAAGCCGCGGAAGCGGAAGATGCGCAGGTTCACCACGGGATTCGCGTCGGTCAGTTCCCAGATCACGAAGGCGGCGAAGCTGATCGCCGCGACGATCGCGAGCCCGACGATCCATGTCGATCCGAACCAGTCATGCTCGCGGCCGGTGTCGAGCATGATCTGGAACGCCCCGACCGAGACGACGAGCAGGATCAGCCCGATGACATCGATGCGCGCCTTGGCGCGCTTCGTCTCGAACGGCGTCAGCAGCGTGAACACGCCGAAGGCGCAGATCGCGACGACGGGCAGGTTGATGAAGAAGATCCACGGCCACGTCCAATTGTCGCTGATCGTCCCGCCGAGGATCGGCCCGAGAATCGGCGCCGTGGTCGTCGTCATCGCCCAGATCGCGAGGCCAACCCCGGCCTTTTCCTTGGGAAAGATGCGCAGCAGCAGGATCTGCGACAGCGGCATCAGCGGCCCCCCGGCCAGCCCCTGCAGCACGCGGAACAGCACCAATGCGTCGAGCGTGCGCGAAATGCCGCACAGGAACGAGAAGATGCCGAAACCGATGATCGAGATCATGAACCAGCGCACGGTGCCGAACCGCATCGCGAGCCACCCGGTGAGCGGCACGCTGATCGCATCGGCGACCGCATAGCTGGTGATCACCCACGTCCCCTGCGTCGGCGACACGGCGAGCCCGCCCGCGATATGCGGCACCGACACATTGGCGATCGTCGTGTCGAGCACGACGACGAAATTGGCGAGCGCGAGCGCGAAGGCCGCGACGATCAGCCGCGCGCCGGTAAGCGGCTGCGGATCGGCGGGAATGGCGGATGCGGGGGCGGCGGCGCTGGCCATGGCTCAGCGACCGCGCGTGTCGATCGTGGCTTCCATCGACAGTCCAACGCGCAGCGGATGCGCCTTCAGCTCCTTCGGATCGAGCGCGATCCGCACCGGCAGGCGCTGGACGACTTTCACCCAATTGCCCGTCGCATTCTGCGCGGGGATCAGCGAAAAGGCCGCGCCGGTGCCGCCGGCGATGCCGATCACCCTACCGCGATAGACGACATCGCCGCCATAATAGTCGGAGGTGAGCTCGACCGGCTGGCCGACGCGAATGTCCTTGAACTGGCTTTCCTTGAAATTGGCGTCGACATAGGCGGTGCCGATCGGGACAATGACCATGATCGGCGCGCCCGCGGCGATCCGCTGTCCCACCTGTACCTGCCGGTTGGTGACGATGCCGTCGACCGGCGCGCGCAGAACGGTGCGCGCGAGGTCGAGCTTTGCCTTTTCGAGCCGCGCTTCGGCGGCGGCGACGTCGGGGGCGGTGTTGATCGTCGTCCCGCGCACAATCGCTTCGGCGGCGCCGAGATCGCCGCTCGCCGATCCGCGCGTCGCCTCGGCCGAAGCGATGCCGGCGGCGGCAAGGTCGCGCGCCGCTGTCGCCGACGCCAGCGCGGCGCGCGCGGCGGTCAGTTCTTCGCCCGAAACTGCCCCGGTGCCCGCGATGCTTTCGCGGCGTGCCAGTTCGGCGCGCGCGCGCTCGACCGTCGCACTGGCGTCGCGCAGCCGCGCGCGCGCCTGCGACACGTCGGCGCCGCGCGCCGTAACGCGGGCGCGGGCGGCATCGGCATTCGCATCGGCCTGTCCGTAGCGCTGGCGCGCCAGGCGCAGCGCGGCCTCGGCGTCGGCGACGGCGATGCGCTGGTCGGCGTCGTCGAGAATGACGAGGATGTCGCCCTTCTTCACCGCCTGCGTGCCGCTGACGCGCACTTCCTTGACCGGGCCCGCGATCAGCGCCGTGACCTGCGCCGAATCCGCGCCGACATAGGCGTTGTCGGTGTGCACCCGCCCGGCCTGCGTCAGAAAATACCAGAGCCCCCACAGGATCGCGACGGTCACGACGACGACCGCGAGGATGCGGAGCAGCTTGGCGCGCTTCGCGCCATTGGTTTCGGGAGCAGCTTCGGGAGCGGGGGTTGCGGCTGCAGCCGTGTCGTCGGCCATCATTCGTCTCCTGTTGAAATGGTCGCGCGATATCCCCCGCCGAGCGCGCGGATCAGGGCGATATCAAGCCAGAGCTGCCGCGCTTCGAGGTCGGCAACCGAGCGGCTCAGCGCTACCATGCTGTCCTCGGCGGTCAGCTGGACGATCTGGTTCGAGAGGCCCGCGCGATAGCGCAGCCCGGCAAGGTTCGACGCCTCGGCCGCCGCCGTCAGCGCGGCGCGGCGTTCGGTCAGCTGGCGCGTCGTCGCGGCGCGGCTCGCGACGATATCGGCGACATCGCGCAGCGCGCCGATCAACGTGCGGTCATAGGTGGCGACGGCGGTGTCATAATCGGCGCGCGCACCGCGGTAGCGCCCCTCCAGCCGCCCGCCCTCGAAGATCGGCAGGCTGATCGCGACGCCGCCATTGCCATATTCGGACCCGGCCTTGAACAGGTTCGACAGCCCGAGCGATTGCAGCCCGACAAGCGCCGAGAGGTTGATATTGGGGTAGAAATCGGCGCGCGCGACGTCGATGCGCTTCGCCGCCGCCTCGGCGCGCAGCCGCGCGGCGACGATATCGGGCCGGCGCCCGACAAGGCCGATCCCGGCGTCGCCCGGCAGGTCGAGCGCAGGACTGGCGAGCGCCGGACGCACGATGCTGCGCCCGCGATCGGGTCCCGCGCCGACAAGCGCGGCGATGCGGTTGCGGGTCAGCGCGATCGCCTCTTCCAGCGCGGTGACGTCCGCACGCGCCGACGCCGCGCGGCTTTCGGCCTGACGCTGCGCCGCCTGATTTTCGATGCCGGCGCGCGCACGGGTGCCGGACAGCTCGGCGCTCGCGCTGCGTACGCGCACCGCGTCCTCAGCGACATCGAGTGCCTCATGATAGCCCGCAAGATCGGCATAGGCCGACGCGATTCCGGTGGTCAGCATCAGTCGCGCCTGCGCCGCGTCGACACGCGCCGCCTCGGCCTCGGATGTCGCTGCGGCGAGCGCCGCGCGGTTTTTGCCCCACAGGTCGAGGTCGAAGCTGAAGGTTGCGGCGACATGGCCGGTGTCCTGAACGCCGTCGGGCACGAACTGCGGCGGGATGCCCAGATTCTTGCTCTGCTGGACGCCGCCGACGCTGCCCTCTGCCCCGACGCGCGGCAGCAGCGCCGCGCCCGCCTGCTGCGCGATCGCTTCGGCCGCACGGACGCGCGCGGCGGCCGTCGCGATATCGGGCGACCCGGCAAGTCCTTCGGCGATCAGCGTGTCGAGCTGTGCATCGCCGAACCCCTGCCACCAGCCCTCGACCGGCCATTGCCCCTCGGCCCCGGCAAAGGTCGCGCTCGATTCGAGCGATGCGGCGGCGGCCGGAACGGGCTTGGTGCCCAGGTCGGGAACGCTCGCGCATCCCGTCAGCAGGGCGAAAACCGCGGTCGTGAGAAATAATTTTCTGGGCATGGCATCCAACGATACTAGCTGGTATCATGCGCCATTGGACCTCGGAGAATGCGTTGTCAATCGAAATGATACCAGCTGGTACGGCAGAGTTGGACCCCGCGGCCGCGGCGCGGCGCAAGGCGTTCGTCGATGCCGCGCGCGCGCTGTTTTTCGCCAACGGCTATGCCGGGACGACGATGTCGTCGATCGCGGCCAAGGTCGGGGGCTCGAAAACGACGCTCTGGTCCTATTTCCCGTCCAAGGAGGAATTGTTCGCCGCGGTCGTCGATGGGATCGTCGAACAATATGGCCATGCGCTGACGATCGACCTGCCGCTCGACGAGCCGGTGCCCGATGTACTGCGCCGCTTCGGCACCGTGCTGATGACCAAGCTGACCGCGACGCCGCTGCTGTCGCTCTATCGCCTTGTCGTCGGCGAGGCGGATCGTTTCCCCCATCTCGCCGAGACCTTCTACGATCGCGGCCCGCGCCGCGGCAAGGCACGCGCCGCCGCGTGGATCGAGGCGAAGATGGCGCGCGGCGAGATCCGGGCGGGCGATCCGATGCGGGCCGTCCAGCAGTTCGCGGGGCTCTGCCAATCGGGCCTGTACCAGTTCGCGGTGCTCAACATGCCCGAAGCGCGCGACCATAGCCGTCTGCAGGAAGAGGTCGATGCGGCGGTGGACACTTTCTATCGCGCGTGGCGCCCCGATCCTGCGGGCTGAGAATGGCGCCATTGCCCCAAAGCGGGACGCTTTCGTGCCTGCTCGCGTCACGGAAAATGCTATTGTTGCGCCGTGGAGGCGATTCGCGACTCGATCTATTACGAGCAACTCGCTCGCGTTGCGCGGCTGAAGGCCGACGCAAGCGATGACCCGTATCTGGCGCTCCGCCTCCGCGAAGCCGCGATCAAGCATGAGCGCATGGCCCGCCGGATGCGCCGGCAGGGGCTGGAAACCGGCATCCCCGCCGCGGAATAGCGAAGGCCGATATGACTGAACGGCTGCTCGGCGCGATCATCGCCGGCGGCCGGTCGCGCCGTTTCGGCAGCGACAAGGCCGCCGCAGTGGTGGACGGGCGGACGCTGCTCGAACATGTGGCCGGCGGCCTCGCACCGCGGGTCGCGAGCCTGGTCCTATGCGGGCGCGAATGGCCGGGCTTCGAAAGCCTGAGCGACCGGCCGGCGCCCGACCTCGGCCCGCTCGGCGGGCTTTGCGCCGCGCTGCATCATGCCGCGGCGCGGGGATATTCGCATGTGGTGGCGGCGCCGGTCGACGTTTTCCCTTTCCCGGGCGACATCGTGCCGCGCCTCGTCGCGCAGCGACCGCGCGTCGTCGCGGGACAATATATGATCGGCGCCTGGCCCGCCGGGCTGGCGGACGCGCTCGAAAATCATCTTCGCAAAGGCCACCGGTCGGTGCGCTCGTGGATCGAAGCGGCGCGCGCCGAATATAGGGATTGCGAAACGGCGCTGTCCAATATCAATTATCGCAGTGATCTGAGCGAATAGGACGCGAAAACCGATGGACGACGCGACCGAAACGCCTGCACTTCCGATGATCGGCGTCGCGGCGCACAGGCTCGGTTTCGGCGACACCGGCGATTGCGGCCTGACGCGCGACATTCCTGTCGAGATGCCCGTATCGATCGAGATTTGCGGGCTGGCCTATGCGGTGATGATGGCCACACCGGCGGATCTGGAGGATTATGCGGTCGGCTTCGCACTCGCCGAGGCTTTGATCGAAGCACCCGGCGAGGTCGAAAGGATCGACATCCACGCGCTCGAATCCGGCGTTGCGCTTCGCCTGTGGCTGCCGCCCGAGCGTCGCGAACTTGTCTTCGAACGCGTCCGGAACCGGGTGAGCGAAAGCAGCTGCGGGCTCTGCGGACTGGAGAATATCGAACAGGTGCTGCGGCCGCTGCCGCCGCTCACTGCGCGTATCGCGACCGACCGCGCCGCGATATCCGCCGCGCTCGCCGCGCTCCGCGATCATCAGCCGCTCGGCCGCGCGACGGGTGCGGTCCATGCCGCCGCCTTCTGTTCGCCGGCGGGCGCGATCCGCCTCGCGCGCGAGGATGTCGGACGGCACAATGCGCTCGACAAGCTGATCGGCGCGCTCGCCCGCGCCGGTATCGATCCCGCAACGGGCTTCATCCTGCTGTCGGCGCGCTGCAGTTACGAACTGGTCGAAAAGACGGTGCGCGCCGGCTGCCCGATGCTGGTGACGATCTCGGCACCGACCAGCCTTGCGGTCGAGCGCGCGAAGGCCGCGGGTCTGACGCTGGTCGCGCTCGCGCGATCCGATTCGGCGCTGCTGCTGAGCGGTCCGTCGGCCAGCATCGCCGATTCGATAGTCTGATCGACGCACCGCCGCCGCGCGGCTATGATCGTGAAAAGACGGGGCGCATGGGAACGGATATGGCGATCGACGAACCCGAAGGCGTAAAATCCTATTCCGGCCCCGCCGGCGGCTGGGGCGCGCTGCGTGCCGTGGCGCGGGCGGTGCGCGAGCAGATGGGCGCGAGTCCCGACACGCGCGCGCTGCTGCAGATGAATCAACCCGACGGGTTCGACTGCCCCGGCTGCGCCTGGCCCGACCCTAGGCACACCTCCTCTTTCGAATTCTGCGAAAATGGCGCAAAGGCGGTGACGTGGGAAGCGACGCCCAAGCGCGTCGATCCCGGTTTCTTCGCACGGCATAGTGTCGAGGAACTCTGGCAATGGTCCGACCATGATCTCGAAGACGCCGGGCGGCTGACCCATCCGCTCGCCTATGACGCGGACAGCGACCGGTTCATCCCGATTGCATGGGACGAGGCCTTTGCCCGGATCGGTGCCGCGATGCAGGCAATCGACGACCCCGACGCGATGGAATTCTACACCTCCGGCCGCGCATCGAACGAAGCGGCCTTTCTCTATCAGCTGCTCGCACGCATCTATGGCACCAACAACTTCCCCGACTGTTCGAACATGTGCCACGAGGCGACGAGCACCGGGTTGCCGCAGTCGATCGGGGTCGGCAAGGGCACGGTGACGCTCGAGGATTTCGAGCTTGCCGACGCGGTGTTCTGCATCGGGCACAATCCGGGCACCAACCATCCGCGCATGCTCGGAACGCTGCGCGAGGTGGCGCGGCGCGGTGCGCCGATCATCGTTGTCAACCCGATGCGCGAGCGCGGGCTCGAACGCTTCCAGGATCCGCAGGCGCCCGTCGAAATGGCGACGTTCAGCGCGACTCCGATCGCTTCCGCCTATCATCAAGTGCGGATCGGCGGCGATGCCGCGCTGTTCAAGGGGATGATGAAGGCGCTGATCGAGGCCGACGCGACCGACGTCGCGGCGGGCGGCGCAGGGCATCTCGACGGCGCCTTCATCGCCGAACATACGGTTGGATATGAAGAGCTTAAGGCCGATATCGCAGCAACCGACTGGCGCGCGATCGAACGCAAATCGGGGCTGACGCGCGCCGCGATCGAGGGCATCGCGCGCAGCTACTGGCAGGCCGAGCGCGTGATCGTCTGTTATGGAATGGGGCTCACCCAGCACCGCCATGGGACCGAGAATGTCCAGCAACTGGCAAATCTGCTGCTGCTTCGAGGCAATATCGGCAAGCCCGGCGCCGGTATCTGCCCGCTGCGCGGGCACAGCAATGTTCAGGGCGACCGCACCGTCGGCATCACGGAATTGCCGAAAGAACCGTTCCTCGCACGGCTCGATGCCGCATTCGGCATCACCAGCCCGCGCAAGCATGGCCATAATGCGGTCGAAGCGATTGCCGCGATGCGCGATGGAACGGCCAAGGGCTTTATCGGGCTCGGCGGCAATCTCGCGGTCGCGATGTCCGATCCGGAGGCCTGTTTCGACGCGTTCCGCAAGCTCGACCTCAACGTCCAGATCTGCACCAAGCTTAATCGTACCTGCCTTTTGGTCGCGCGCGAAAGCATCATTCTCCCATGCCTTGGGCGCACCGAGCGCGACGTTCAGGCCGGCGGCCGCAATCGGTGACGGTCGAGGATTCGATGTCGATGGTGCACGCGTCGCACGGCAAGCTGAAGCCCGCATCGCCAAGCCTGCTGTCCGAACCCGCGATCGTCGCGGGCATCGCGAAGGCCGCGGTTCCTGCGGCACCGGTCGATTGGGACGGTCTCGTCGCCGATTACGACCGCATTCGCGACAAGATCGAGGAGGTTTTCCCCGACTTTTATGACTTCAACGCGCGCGTCCGTGTGCCCGGCGGCTTTCGCCTGCGCGTCGGCGCGTCAAACCGCGAATGGGATACGCCCGACCGGAAAGCCCATTTCCTCGTCCATCCCGGCATCGACGAGGATGACGGGCAGGATGATACGCCGCTCACGCTCACGACGGTGCGCAGCCACGACCAGTATAATACGACGATCTACGGGCTGAACGACCGCTATCGCGGCGTGACCGGACGTCGCGACGTCATTTTTGCGAACGCCGACGATCTGGCGGCAATGGGCCTCGCGCACGGCGACCTCGTCGATGTCGTCGCGCGGTCGGGACGGGTGCTTGCGCAGCAAACCGTGGTTGCGCACACCATTTCGCGGGGATCGGTCGCCGCCTATTATCCCGAGGCCAACGGCCTTATCGCGCTCGACGACTATGACCGGAGGAGCGGTACGCCGTCGTACAAGTCGGTTGCGGTGACTTTGCGCCCCGCCGGCACGGTCTGAGCATTCTGCCAGACGCAAGAAAAGCCCGCTGTCGGTCAGGACTGGCGGGCTTTTGATGGTTGCGGGAATAGGATTTGGTCGTTGCCGTACAGACCTGTGCGTTGCCGCCTGGCCCCGCGAACAGGATAACGAATTTGGGAAATGGCCGGTTGCGGCCGGTTTTGGACATTGAAGGATTGAACTGATTTCCCCTCCCGCCTGCGGGAGGGGCAGCGAGACTTGGGCGCTTGCG
>JACDQN010000263.1 GCA_015657575.1 Sphingopyxis sp. | reverse complement strand
GGCTCCGGTCGCACGTCCGGCACCCGCGCCAGCGCCGCCGCGCGAGCGCCCGGCGCGTGTCGAGCGCGTACGCGAGAATTGATCCTCAGGCCGGCGGCGGCGCTGCGGCTGCCGGTTTGTCCTTCACGCCTGCCGACACCACGGTGGCCGCGACGAGATCGCCAACGACGTTGAGCGTCGTCCGGCACATGTCGAGGAAGCGGTCGACGCCCAGGATCAGCCCGATCCCTTCGGGCGGCACCCCTACCGACGCAAGGATCAATGCAATTACCGGCAGCGACCCCGCGGGCACGCCGGCCGTGCCGATGCCGCCGAGGATGCAGACCAGCATGACGACAAGCTGCTGCTCGAGCGTCAGGTCGATGCCGAAGAATTGCGCGAGGAAGAGCACGGTCACGCCCTCGAACATCGCGGTGCCATTCTGGTTTGCGGTCGCGCCGATGGTCAGCACGAAACGCGCGACGCGGTCGGGCAGCCGCAACTGATCGTGCGCGACGCGCAGCGCCGTCGGCAAGGTCGCGTTCGACGATGCGGTCGCGAACGCCATGACGAACGCCTCCTGAATCTGCCGGAAAAAGGCGACGGGCGACTTGCCTGCGAAAAAGCGCAGGATCAGCGGGAAGACGACGAACATCTGCAGCGCCAGCGCGAGCAGCACGACGCCGACGAAAGCCGACAGGCGGATGATCAGATCCCAGCCGAACTGCGCCGCGAGATTGAACATGAAACAGAAGACCGCGATCGGGGCTAGCTGGATGACGAGGCCGATCAGCTTCATCACCACCTCGAACACGCCCTCGACCACCGTCTTCAACGCCTCGGTCTGGCGCGTCTGGACGAGCATCAATCCGATACCGAAGAACAGCGCGAAAAACATCACCGCGAGCACATCGGCCTCGCTCATCGCGGCGAAGAGATTGTCGGGGACGATCGCGACGACCGCATCCATCCCGGTCTTCGCCTCGCCCGCGCGCGCGGTGATCGCTTTCGCGCCTTCGGCACCCTCGGCGATCAGGCTCCGCGCCACCGCGGGATCGACCCCCGCACCCGGCTGGAGCGCGTTGACGAGCGCCAGGCTGATCGCGACCGAGATCGTGGAGACGATCACCGTATAGACCAAAGTGCGCACGCCGATGCTCTTGAGTGCGCGCATCTCGCCCATTTCGGCGACGCCGACGATCAGCGCCGAGACGAGCAATGGGATCACCAGCATGAAAAGCAGGCGCAGAAAAATCTGCCCCAGCGGGCCGGTGACATAGGTGGTGACCGTTTCGACCCAAGCGGCACCGGGCGCGCCATAATGGACGATCAATCCGATCGTCAGCCCGGCGACGAAACCGATCAGCATGCGCCACTGCAGGCGCCGCGCGCGCGCTTCCTCTCCGGCTGCCGCCTCTGCTGTCTGCTCCGCCATCGTCCAGCTCCTCGTCCGCCCCATGTTTTTGGGGCGGCCGAAACGCTGGATTCACGCTTTAGACGGCCGCCGGATTATTTTCCCCGTCTTCATCACGAAGATCGAGCCCGCGGGTTCCATGATGCGGCGTATTGCTGGGCGCGTGCGGCCGCTCGGCGGTGGCCGGTTCGGGCACCTCCAGCATCCCTTCCCACTTGGTGATGACGCTGGTCGCAACCGCATTGCCGACGACATTGGTCGCGGTGCGGCCCATGTCGAGGAACTGGTCGATCGCGAGGATGATCGCGACGCCCTCGACAGGCAGGCCGAACTGCGCAAGCGTCCCGGTGATGACGACCAGGCTGGCACGCGGAACCGCGGCGATGCCTTTCGAGCTGATCATCAGCGTCAGCAGGATCAGCACCTGCGTTCCGATCGACAGGTCGATGCCATAGGCCTGCGCGATGAAGATCGTCGCGAAGCTCATATACATCATCGAACCGTCGAGGTTGAAGCTGTAACCCAGCGGCAGCATGAAGCCCGAGATGCGGCGCGGCACCCCGAAACGGTCGAGCTGCTCGAACATCTTCGGAAGCGCCGCTTCCGACGAAGCGGTCGAGAAGGCGAGCAGCAACGGCTCGCGGATATAACGGATCAGCTCCCAGATGCGCCGGCGCAGGAATATCCAGCCCATCGTCAGCAGGATGATCCAGAGCAGCACCAGCGAGATGTAGAATTCAAAGAGCAGTTCGAAATAGGTGAGCAGGATCCCGAGCCCGCTGGCCGCAACCACCTTCGCGATCGCGCCGAACACCGCGAAGGGCGCGAAGCGCATCACATAGCCGGTGATCTGGAGCATCATCTCGGCAAGCGCTTCGGCACCGCGCACCAGCGGTGCGCCCTTTTCGCCGATCGCCGACAGCGCCACGCCGGCGAAAACCGAAAAGACGAGAATCTGCAGGATATTGTTGGTCGCGAGCGCCTCGAGCGCGTTTTTCGGGAAGATCGAGAGCGTGAACTCCCAGAAATCCTGCTTCTTGACCTCGCCCACCATCTTCGCCGCCTCGGCCGCGTCGGGGATCGGCGCGCCGACCCCGGGGGTGAACAGATTGACCATCAGCAACCCGAGCGCGATCGACACGAAGCTCGCGACGATGAACCAGGTGATCGCGCGGAAACCGATGCGGCCCAAGGCACCGCTGTCGCCCATATGCGCGATGCCGACGACGATCGTCGACAACACCAGCGGCGCGACAAGCAGCTTGATGAGGTTGAGGAAAATGTCGGAGAGCAGCTTGAACGTCTTCGACAGATGGTCGAACCACGGATCGCTCGCGGGAATTCCGACGTGTACGGCATAACCGACGATCACGCCGAGGGCCATGCCGGCCAGAATATACCAGGTAAGTTTGCGGTCCATCCGCCGTCCCCCGTTTGATTTGCTATGATTTGGCGCACGGCGACCGGGCCAGATTATGCCCCTTTGAGCCGCCGGCGAGCGCAGCGTCAAGGGCGGTTACGTCGGGCTGCCGGCAAGGTGTCAGGTCATGAAGAACACAATCGCGAAACAGGTCGAAACCCCGGTGATGATGTTGAGCGGCACCCCGATCTTCACGAAGTCGACGAAACGATAATCGCCCGCGGCGTAAACGATCGTGTTCGTCTGATAGCCGATCGGCGTCGCGAAGCAGGCCGACGCGCCGATCATCAGCGCGATCACCAGCGGGCGCGAATCGACGCCCAGTTCGGATGCGATCGCGAGCGTGACCGGCGTCATCAATGCCGCGACCGCATTGTTGCTGAGCAATTCGGACAGGATCAGCGCGAAGAAATAGATGCCGAAGACCAGCACCCATGCGGGCTGCCCCGCAAGCAAGGGCTTGACCCAGCCCACCATCATCGCGACCGCGCCGCTCTGTTCGAGCGCAAGACCGACCGCGAGCATCGCAAAGATCAGGATCAGCACGTCGCCGTCGATCGTTCCCCAGGCCTCTTCGCTGTCGATACAGCGCGTAACGAGGATGATGCCGATCGCGATGATCGCCGCGACCCCGATCGACATGATATCGAAGGCCGCAAGCGTGACGACGCCGATCATGCAGAGGATCGCGATCCACGCCTTGCGGCGGCGGAAGGCGCGCACTTTCGCCAGGTCGGCGCCGATCAAGTGCGGATTGTCGCGCAACGCCTCGACCTCGCGCGGGCCGCCCGCGACGAGCAGGCGGTCGGCGGGACGGATACGGACGCTGGCAAGGTCGGGGCCCGGCTCGTGCGCCGGACGGTCGAGGCCGATGATGCGCGCGCGAATCTTCTGCAGAAAGGGGAATATCGACGAGCCTCTGGCCGATCGCCGGATGGTTCGACGCGATCATCGTTTCGACGACCATATCGCCTTCCGCAGGCTCGCCGCTGCCGATCCCGAGACCGAAGCGTCCCTGCTCGCGCCAGGTCATCAGGGTCGCGCCATCCACGCGCAGAATCAGTCGGTCGCCTGCCGCGAGAATCCAGCTATCGAGCTCGCCCCCGCGAACGACGGCCGTCCCGCGGCGAATGCCATGATACGTCCTGATCGCGGTAGGTCGCGAAAGGCCTCGACCGTCATGCCAACAAGGTCGTCCTCGTCACCGAGGACGAGTTCGGTCAGATACTGATGCGCGTCGTGCGTTCCCGCCGGCCCTTTCACCGGCTTGTCCGACGGCAGCAGCCACCACATC
>JACDQN010000262.1 GCA_015657575.1 Sphingopyxis sp. | reverse complement strand
GGTCGGCGCGGAGCCGAGTCGACGCTGCAGGCCAGGGGTTTCGGCCGACCTGCGCCACGCCCCGCTCGGCCCTCCGCCGGGCGGGTGGCCGGGGCTCTGGTATCAGCTTTCGGACCCGCCGGCCGACATCGAACTGCTTGTGGTCGACGGGCCGCCTTGGGCGCTCCATCCGCTGGTTCGGGGCGCCGCGGAATCGCTGTTTCCGCGCCTCGCCGCCGATGCGACGGTGCTGCTCGACGATGCCGCGCGCCCCGGCGAACGCCTCGTCGCGCAACGCTGGCGCAAGCGCTGGCCTGAGATCGATTTCACCTATGACCGAAGGGGAAGCAAGGGCACGCTGATCGGTCGGAGGCGGCCGCTCTGACGGAAAGGTCGCGCGGCGCCGATCGCTTCGCCCGAAAGCCGCCCTACACCGCCTAGCGCCGCGCCGCTGCGACGTCGCGGATTGCCGCAACGAAGCCCGCCGGATCATCCTCCTGGATGAAATGGCCGCCCTTCAGCGTGCGATGGGCCATGCCCTTCGTTCCCGGCACGCGGCCGGTGAACAGGGCGTCGCCGCCGCGCGTGATCGGGTCGCCGTCCGAAAAGCAGCAGAGGAAGGGCTTGTCGAACGCCTCGAGCGCGGCCCAGGCGCGTTTCTGGTCGGGGACCGCCACATTGTCGCCGAGCGGGACGAAGGAGGGATAGACGCGCGCCGCGACCTTGGACGCCGAGGTCGGAAAGGGGGCGTCATAGGCGGCGATTTCTTCCGCGCTCAGCGCACGCTTGGTTCCCGCCTTGACGATGCGGCCGATCGGAAAGACCGGGCTGTAGCGCGCGAAGGCGCGCCAGATCGCAAAGGCGCGCGGTGCCGGCTGGCCTTCGGGCAGTCCCCCGTTCGACAGCGCGACGCCGGCGAACCGATCGGGCATCGCTGCGACCAGCCGCAGCCCGATCAGCGACCCCCAGTCCTGGCAGGCGAGGACAATGTTGCGGAGATCGAGCGCCTCGATCCATTGCTGCATCCAGGCGACTTGCGCCGCATAGCTGTAGGCCGCGCGATCGAGCGGCTTGTCCGAGCGGCCGAAGCCGACAAGATCGGGTGCGACGACGCGAAAGCCGGCGTCGACCGCGGGGGAGATCATATGGCGATAGAGATAGGCCCAGCTTGGCTCGCCATGCAGCATCAGCACCGGCTGCGCACCCGCTGCCCCCTCGTCGACATAATGGACGCGCAGGCCATCCGCGATTTCCACGTAGCGCGGAACAAACGGCCAGTCCGGCAAGTCATCGAAACGCGCGTCGGGCGTGCGAAAAATATCCATGATCAATCCCCCTGCCGATAGACCGAACGATGTCGCCGGTCGAAATAATGGCGCTCGGCTATTTCCCGCCGATCTCACCGCAAAAGCGTCCGAAAATATGGAGCCAGTTCAGATCCAAATTATCCCGCCTTCCAATTGAAACGTCCGATCTGCTTTGTCATAGCGGACGATGTCATGGAACTTATACCGTTCATAAGGAATTTCCTGTATGCACATGCACGAGACGTTGAAAGCGTTCGAGCAGGGAAGCATCAGTGCAGGAAACGAACTCCGCCTTCTCGGCCGGGAAAGCGCCCGCGCGTGGGTCATTTTCATGGCCTCGATCCTCAACGGGACGCGTTCGTATCGAAAGGATCGAGCATTTTTCGAATATGAAGGCGACACTTTCTATCTCGCTAGCGCGAAGAAAATGTTCCTCTTCTATTCAGTTGAAGAAGAGCAGGACGGCACCATGTGCCTGATGATCTACATGGCCGGTCGATTCAAATCGCATATGTCACAGGATGCGTACGGGTCGTGGACCTATGACGACGCTGCCGCCGAAGCGAAGCGTCGCATTCTCGAGGATCGCAGATGAGCAGCAAATCCGGAGTGGGAGCCCGCGCCAGGCGGACATCGTTGATGCCTCTGATCGACGGGCTCGCGCGTTACTATGAGCATGATGCCGAAAGGCCGATTTCCGGTGCGGCCTATCGAGCCGGCGCGCTGGTGCGCATGATGCGCAAATCGAACGGGCTGTCGCAGGCGGAACTGGGCAAGCGGATTGGCGTGAGCCAGGCGCGGATCAGCGAGATCGAGACGGGAATTGGCGTCCAGGGCCCCACCTGGGATCTGATGGAACGGATCGCCGCCGCCTGCGACGCCGCGATCCTGTTCCGCACGCACGCGTCGGAAATATTCGGCGCGGCGGATGTCGACCTTGCAGGGCCGGTGGCAGCGGAGGATTGGGCCGCCGATGTGGCCGAGCCGGAATGGCGGAGATAGCGCTGATCACCAAGGAGTGCCTGGGATTTGCAGGTACGCTGGCCATGGCGGTCCCTTGGGCGCGCGATTTCCATCGGCGATGGAAAAAAATCCCGCACGAGAATCTGCATGCCAAGGGGCGCATGGGCGAATTGCTCGACTGGCTGCGGCAGGAGGACGAATCCTGGTTGCAGCGCCCGAAACCGTTCGACCTGCTGTGCATGACGGCGGGATTGTGCCTGCTCGGCGGCAGCTTTCTGATCGGTATCTGGACGGTGGTTTGAGGGAGACGAGATGAGCCGCCATATCCTTGTCCTCTACGGCAGCTATCGCCGCGATCGCCAGGGCATCAAGCTCGCGCGCTGGCTGGTCGATGCGATCGGCGCGCGCGGCGACACGGCCGAGCTGATCGACGCCAAGGCGGTCGACCTGCCGATGCTCGACCGCATGTACAAGGAATATGCGAAGGGCGAGGCGCCGCCGGCGATGGAGAAACTCGCGGGCCAGATCCGCGCCGCCGACGGCTTTCTGTTCGTGACCGGCGAATATAATTGGGGGCCGCAGCCGGGGCTCAAGAATCTGACCGACCATTATCTCGAGGAATGGTTCTGGCGTCCCGCGGCGATCGCCTGTTACTCGGCCGGCCCCTGGTCGGGGGTTCGCGCGATGATGGGCTGGCGCGACACGCTGGGCGAGATGGGAATGGCGGTGATCTCGTCGATCCTGCCCGTGGGCCGGATCGGCGGTGCCTTCGACGCCGACGGCCAGCCGGCGGGCGAAGACGGCGCGCGGCTGCAAAAGAGCTTCCCGCGCTTTGCCGACGACCTCAATTGGTGGATCGACGCCGCCAAGGCGCAGCGCGCGAAACAGGATCCGCCCTATTAACCCGATTTGAGCTCGCGCGAGAGCCGGAGGCTGGCGCGCCAGAAAAAGAAGGCCGGGATCAGCCCGAGCCACGCGGCGCCATAGAGCACATAGCGCACGCTTTCCTGCCCATAGGTGGGCGCGAGTTGATCGGAGAGGACGCCGAACAGGAACGGCCCGAAACCCAGCCCGATCAGATTCTGTCCGAACAGCATGATCGACGCCGCGACCGCGCGGGCCTGCGGCCGCACCAGCCCCTGCACGCAGCCATAGGCGGGACCATAATAGGCCGAATTGAGAATGGTCGGGACGATCAGCAACGCGACCGCGATCAGCCAATTCTCCATATAATAGCCCAGGAACAGCACCGGCGCGGCGATGGCCATTCCGTAGGCCGGCAAGGTCAATATATGCTTTTTGTCGCGCGACCCGAGCTTGTCGGCGACCTTGCCGCCCAGCCAGGTGCCGAATACGCCCGCAACGCCCAGCACGACCGCCATCGACAGGCCCGCTTCGGTGGTCGACAAACCATGGCTGCGGATGAAAAAGCTGATCGTCCAGAGCGCCTTGCCATAACCGAGGAACGCGGTGACCGATGCGGCGATCAAAATATAGACAAAGGCGCGCGATGCGAAAATTTCGCGCATCGCCGCGGTGGTCGATAGCTGCACCGGCCGGGCGGCCGTCTCGACCGCGGGTTTCAGATGGCGCGGTTCGCGCAGCGCGAAGAGCACGACCAGCGCCAGCAGCAAACCGGGCAGCCCGACCAGCATCAGCGCGATGCGCCAGCCATAAAGGTCGTTGACGATCCCGCCGATGATCAGCCCGAGCAGCGACCCGATCGGCACGCCCATGCCGTAAAAGGCGATCGCCGACGACCGCTTTTCCGGCGCGACGCTGTCGGTGATCAGCGAGTGGGCGGCGGGGGTGCACCCCGCCTCGCCGATGCCGACGCCGATGCGCGCGAAGAGCAGCTGGACGAAATTCTGCGCCAGGCCGCACACCGCCGTCATCGCCGACCATATCGCGAGCGCGAGCGAAATCAGCCGGATGCGGTTGGTTCCCTCCTTGTCGGCATAGCGCGCGATGGGGATGCCGAGCAGCGCATAGAAAACTGCGAAGGCGGGCCCCGCCAGCAGCCCAAGCTCGGTATCGGTCAGGCCAAGGTCGGCCTTGATCGGTTCGGCCAGGATATTGACGATCTGCCGATCGAGGAAATTGAAGATATAGACGATCAGCAGCACCCACAGCATCGTCCGCGTCTGCGCGGACACGCTGTCGGACGATGGCAGAATGGCGCCCTGCGACACGGCGGCTTTTTCGGTCATCATTTTCTCCCGGCCCTATCGGGCCAGATTGCGGCAAGGGTGTCAATGCCGCCGCGGCGCACCGAAAATAGCCGCTTGCAATTGCCGCTACGGCTGCCAGCCTGCGGCTCATGCAAAAAATTTCGCTGCTCGGCGCCGCCGCCTTTCTCGCCATCGCTCCCGCCGCCGCGATGCCGCCCCCGCTTCCCGAGGTCGAGGGGAAGGATGCCGCGACGCTGCGCGCCGAAATGGAAAGCGGCCAGATTTACGAGGGGCTGACCCCGCTGGTCTATCTCGAGCGGATCGGGCGGATCGACGATCATGGCCCCAAACTGGACGCCGTCATCGCGACCCGGTCGCAGGGCGAACTCGCCGAAGAAGGCAAGCGGCTGTACGACGAGCGCATGGCGGGCAAGGCGCGCGGCCCGCTCCACGGCATTCCGATCCTGATCAAGGACAATATCGAGGTAGCCGGCACCATGCCGACGACCGTGGGCTCGCTCGCGCTCAAGGACAATGTCACGAACCGCGATGCGCCGATCATCGCACGATTGCGCGCGGCGGGCGCGATCATTCTTGGCAAGACGAACCTCAGCGAATGGGCGAATATCCGCTCGCAGGATTCGACGAGCGGATGGAGCGCGGTCGGCGGGCTGACGAAAAACCCGCACGCGCTCGATCGCAACACATGCGGCTCCTCGTCGGGAAGCGGCGCGGCGGTCGCGGCCAGCCTCGCTCCTTTGGCTATCGGGACCGAAACCGACGGATCGATCACCTGCCCGCCGGGGTCAACGGCATCGTCGGCTTCAAACCCAGCGTCGGGCTGGTCAGCCGCACGCATATCGTCCCGATCAGCCACAGCCAGGATACCGCAGGCCCGATGACGCTGACCGTGCGCGACGCCGCCGCGGTGATGAGCGTGATCGCGGGCAGCGACCCCGCCGATCCCGCGACCGCCGAGGCCGATGCGCACAAGACCGATTATGTCGCCGCGCTGTCGCCCGCCGCGCTGAAGGGCAAGCGCATCGGCGTGCTGCGCGACCGCGCCGGCGATGATGCCGGTATCGCCGCCCTGCTATCGGCGGCGTTAAAGCAGATGACCGATCTGGGCGCGACGGTGGTCGAGATCGCCGACAGCCGGAAAGGGCTGGACGGGCTCGGCGAGGCCGAATTCGAAATTCTGCTGACCGAACTGAAGGCCGGCCTCAAAACCTATCTCGCCTCGCTTCCGAACCCCGCGGGTCCGAGGACACTTGCCGACGTGATCGCGTTCAACAAGGGGACGCCCGAGGAACTCAAATGGTTCGATCAGGGGATTTTCGAGCTTGCCGAGAGCAAGGGCGGGCTCGACAGCCCCGCCTATCTCGCCGCGCGCGAAAAGGCGGCGCGGCTCGCGGGCCCCGAGGGGATCGACCGCTTGCTCAAGGAGCATGGCGTCGATCTGCTCGTCGGGGTCACCAACGGCCCGGCGTGGGTCAGCAATCTGGAAAAGGGCGACAGCTATAACGGACCGAGCGCGAGCCAGCTTCCGGCGGTCGCGGGTTATCCGCACCTGACCGTCCCGATGGGCGCGGTCGAAGGGTTGCCGATCGGTATCTCGTTCATCGGCGCCAAATGGCACGACGCCGATGTGCTCGCGGCGGGCTATGCCTATGAACAGGCGAGCCGGAAACGCATCGCACCGACGTTCCGGGCAAAGACCGGCCCCTGATTTTCCGGCGCTACCGGCGCTTGCGACCGGTCTTGGCCGCTTGCAGCCATTTCCTCCCTGTCGCGAAGCGATTGGGAGGGAGACCGCTCGCGAAGCGAGTGATTGAGGGGCCGCGCCATGGGCCCCTCCGTCAGCGCTTCGCGCCGCGACCTCCTCATGCCTGCGGCGCAGCGAGGATCTTTACCGTCACTTTCGGCGGAAACCCGTCGCGCCATTCCGCGAAAACTTACCCGCGCGCGTCGAACGCCATCCGCGCCCTTGCCACTTTTTCCAGATTGGCTTCGGCCCAGATCCAGACGCCGCAAAAGGCTTCGCCGAGACCGCGGCCGAGGTCGGTCAGGCAATATTCGACCTTGGGCGGAACGACCGGATGGACCGTTCGCACGAGCAATCCGTCGCGCTCCATCGCCCGCAATGTCTGCGTCAGCATCTTCTGGCTGATGCCCGGAACGCGCCGCGACAATTCGGTGAAGCGGCAGGTACCGTGATCCTCCAGTTCCTCGAGGACGAGCAGGGTCCATTTGTCGGCGACTCGGCCGATCAGCTCGTTGACGAGCGTTTCGACGCGCGGATCGACCGGCGAATTCGGGTCGTAAGTGATTTTTTCGGGCACGGACATGGCGGAAAATCCAAATCTTTCCTTCGGGTAACTATAGCACTTTCAGGTGCCTTCTTTCTTTTGGAGAGTATAGGGATATTTGTGCCTTCTCACCATCCCCGAAGGAGAAGATCATGAAGACCAGCGGCAACACCATCCTCGTTTCGGGCGGCGGCTCGGGCATCGGGCTTGCGCTTGCGCAGCGCTGGCACGATGCCGGCAACAGCGTCATCATCACCGGCCGCAACGCCGCCAAACTCGACAGCGCGATCGCCGGCCGCGCCAACATGCGCGCGGCGCCGCTCGACGTGACCGACCCAGCGGCGATCAAGGCGTTCGCGGCCGAGATCGTCTCGAAATTCCCGTCGCTCAATGTCCTCGTCAACAATGCGGGGATCATGGGGTATGAAGATGCGACCGCGGCGCGCGACCTGACGCTGGCCGAGGATATGTTCGTCACCAACCTCCTGGGCCCGATCCGGCTGACCGATGCGCTGATCGATCATCTCGCGGCGCAGGAGGACAGCGCGATCGTCAACGTTACGTCGGGCCTCGCCTTTGTGCCCTTCCCCAAAGCGCCGACCTATTCGGCGACCAAGGCGGCGGTGCACAGCTATACGCAGGCGCTTCGCGTCCAACTGGAAGGCAAGGTGGAAGTGATCGAGCTCGCACCGCCGGCCGTGCGTACCGATCTGACCCCGGGCCAGTCGACGCGCGAGGGATATATGCCGCTCGATGACTTTGCCGACGAGGTAATCGCGCTGTTCGCGAAAGTCCCCACGCCGGCGGAGATTTTGGTGCAGAATGTCATGCCGCTGCGCAATGCCGAGGCCAATGGCACGGTGCCGCAGGTGCTGGCGATGCTGAAGGCGCTGTAGGATATGATCCTCCCTGTGCCGCAGGCATGGGGAGGTGGCAGCG
>JACDQN010000261.1 GCA_015657575.1 Sphingopyxis sp. | reverse complement strand
CGGCGATGGACCTGCTGTCGGGCAAGAAGCTGCAGGGCGCGATCATGGGCGGCAACCGCTTCCCGGTCGACATCCCGCGCCTCGTCGACTTCTACCTCCGCGGCCTGCTCGACCTCGACAGCATCGTTGCCGAGACGATCCCGCTCGAAAAGATCAACGAAGGGTTCGACAAGATGAAGAAAGGCGATGCCGCGCGGTCGGTGATCGTGTTCGACCAATGACCACGGGTCTCGACGCGCAAAAGGCCTTCAGCGGCACTGTCGCGCCCGAGGGCGCCGATGTCCTCGACGAGGCGAAGCTGACCGCGTGGATGAAGGCCCATGTCGAGGGCTTTCAAGGTCCGCTGACGCAGAGCAAATTCGCGGGCGGCCAGTCGAACCCGACCTACAAGATCAGTGCGCCGTCAGGCAATTATGTGCTGCGCCGCAAGCCCTTCGGCCCGCTGCTCCCCTCGGCGCATGCGGTCGACCGCGAGTATAAGGTGCAGGCCGGGCTCCATAAGACCGGTTTCCCCGTCGCGCGCCAATATGGCCTCTGCACCGACGACAGCGTCGTCGGCAGCTGGTTCTACGTGATGTCCATGGTCGATGGCCAGACGATCTGGGACGGATCGATGCCCGGATCGACTCCCGAGAACCGCCGCGCGACCTATTTTGCGATGATCGACACGCTCGCCGCGCTGCACAGCGTCGATGTCGAAGCGGCCGGCCTTTCGGACTTCGGCAAGCCCGGCAATTATTTCGGCCGTCAGGTCGATCGCTGGACGAAGCAGTATCGCCTGTCCGAAACCGATACGATGGACGAGATGGAGCAGCTTATAAGCTGGCTGCCCGCGACCTTGCCCGAACAGACGCGCACCAGCGTCGTCCATGGCGACTATCGCATCGACAATATGATCTATGCGCACGACCGGCCCGAGGTGCTGGCCGTGCTCGACTGGGAGCTGTCGACGCTCGGCGATCCGCTCGCCGATTTCACCTATGTCGCGATGGCGTGGGTGACCGAGAATGGCGGGCGCTCGGGCGTCATGGATCTTGATCGCAAGCAACTCGGCATTCCCGAACTCGACGAGGTGGTCGAGCGCTATTGCCAAGCTACCGGCCGCGACGGCGTGCCCGATATGAACTGGTATTTTGCCTATAATTTCTTCCGCCTCGCCGGGATCATGCAGGGGATCAAGAAGCGCGTCATCGACGGCACCGCGTCCTCCGCCCATGCCAGAGCGATGTCAGAACGCGTCCTCCCGCTCGCCGAAAAGGCGTGGGACTTTGCAAAGAAAGCCGGAGCATGAGCCTTTTCGACATGAGCGGCCAGATCGCGCTGATCACCGGATCGTCGCGCGGCATCGGCAAGGCCATCGCCGAAGCGATGGCCGAACAGGGCGCGAAGGTCGTGATTTCGAGCCGCAAGCAGGACGCCTGCGACGCCACCGCGGCCGAGATCAACGCAAAGTTCGGCGAAGGCACCGCGATTTCGATCGCCGCGAACATCTCGTCGAAGGACGACCTCCGGCATCTCGTCGACGAAACGCGCAAGGCGTTCGGCAAGATCACCGCGCTCGTCTGCAACGCCGCGTCGAACCCCTATTATGGCCCCGGCCTCGGGATCAGCGACGACCAGTTCCGCAAGATCATGGACAATAATATCCTCTCCAATCACTGGCTGATTTCCATGGTCGCGCCCGAAATGGTCGAGCGGGGCGAGGGGTCGATCACGATCATCAGCTCGATCGGCGGGCTCAAGGGATCGGCGATCATCGGCGCCTATTGCATCTCGAAGGCAGCCGACATGCAGATGGCGCGCAACTATGCCGTCGAGCTCGGCGAGAGCGGCATCCGCGTCAACTGCATTGCCCCCGGCCTGATCCGCACCGACATGGCGCGGGCACTGTGGGAGAATCCGGAGAATCTACAGCGTTCGACGGCCGCCTCGACGCTGAAGCGAATCGGCGAACCCTATGAGATCGCCGGCGCGGCGGTCTTCCTCGCCAGCAAGACGGGGGCTTTCACAACCGGCCAGACCATCGTCTGCGATGGCGGCGCCACGATTTCGGGAGGCGCATGATGGGCGCATTGGACGGCAAGATCGCAATCATCACCGGCGCGGGCAGCGGCATCGGCCGCGCGAGCGCGCTGCGCTTCGCCGCCGAGGGCGCAAAGCTGGTGCTCGGCGACAAGACGGCGACAGTGCACGACACCGCGCAGGCGGTCAAGGATGCGGGCGGCGAGGCGGTCGCGCTCGAAATCGACGCGGGCGTCGAGGCCGATGTCGCGAAGCTGGTCGCGACGGCGAAGGACAGTTTCGGCGGGCTCGACGTCGCTTTCGCCAATGCCGGGATCATCGGCGACATGGGCGGCATTTTCGATTTCGACCCCGCCGCCTGGGCCGAGACGCTGCGCGTCAACCTGATCGGTCCCGCGCTGATGGTGAAGCACGCCGGCAAGGCGATGGTCGACCAAGGCCGCGGCGGCGCGATCGTGCTGACCGCGAGCGTCGCGGGGCTCAATTCGGGCGCGGGTCCGGGCGCTTACTCGGCGTCGAAGGCGGGGGTCATCAACCTCGCCAAGGTCGCGGCGCAGCAGCTGTCGACCAGCGGCGTGCGCGTCAACGCGATCTGCCCGGGCCTGACCGAGACCGGGATGACCAAGCCGACCTTCGATTATGCGAAGGCCAAAGAAGTCACACACAAGCTCGGCCAGCTCAACCCGCTCCGCCGCGCGGCGCAGCCCGAGGAGCTGGCCAATGTTGCCCTCTTCCTTGCCAGCGACCAGGCGAGCTATGTCAATGGTCAGGCCATAGCGGTCGACGGCGGCCTCACCAGCTCGCATCCGGTGACGCGCCAGCTGCTGGGCCAGACCTCGCACTGACGGAGACATATGATGCGGTACCGGCAACTTGGCGACAGCGGGATCGACGTATCCGAAATCTGCCTCGGCAGCTGGCTGACCTATGGCGTCGGGGTCGACGACGGCGCCGGGCGCGAATGCCTGGCGGCGGCGTTCGACGTCGGGATCAATTTCATCGACACCGCCAACGTCTATGGCCGCGGCGCCGCCGAGAGCTTTTTGGGCGACGCGCTGAAGGGTCGCGCGCGCGACAGCTATATTCTGGCGACCAAGGTGTTTTTCCCGATGTCGGACAGCGACAAGGGGCTGAGCGCCAAGCAGATCGAGAAGCAGATCGACGCCAGCCTGACGCGGCTGAACACCGACTATGTCGATCTGTACCAATGCCATCGCTATGATCCCGACACCCCGCTCGAAGAGACGATGGAGGCGCTGTCCGAAGTCGTGCGCAGCGGCAAGGCACGCGCGATCGGCTTTTCCGAATGGACCGCCGACCAGATAGAAGCGGCGCTGGCGATCAGCCCGCCGAACGTCAAATTCGTCTCCAGCCAGCCGCAATACAGCCTGCTCTATCGCCGCCCCGAAGCAGAGGTGATCCCGGTGAGCATCGCCCACGGCATCGGCCAGATCGTCTGGTCGCCGCTCGCGATGGGCGTGCTCAGCGGCAAATATCGCCCCGGCGAGCCGCTGCCCGCCGGCAGCCGCGCGTCGGGCGAAGACCAGCATTTCATGGAGCGCTATCTCGCCGAACCGGTGCTCGAAGCCGTCCAGACATTGCGCCCGCTTGCCGAGCGTGCGGGGTGCAGCATGGCGCAGCTCGCGGTCGCCTGGCTGCTGGCGCAGCCGGGGATGACGAGCGTCATCATCGGCGCGAGCCGCGCGAGCCAGGTGCACGACAATGCCGCGGCGAGCGGGCTGGACATCGACCCGGCGCTGCTGGCCGAGGCGGCCGCCCTGCTCGAAGGGGTGCGCCTTTCGTGAGCCGCGCAGCGCCTTCGGGTTTCGATACGGCGCGGCTCGACCGCATCCCCGCGTTCCTCGCCGCCAAATATATCGCGTCGGGCCGTCTGCCGCATGCCGCGACGCTCGTGTCGCGGCATGGCGAGATCGCGCATCTGTCGTGCATCGGCGACGCCCGGCCCGGCGAGCCGCTGCGCGAGGACGCGATTTTCCGCATCGCCAGCATGACCAAACCGATCACCAGCATCGCCTTCATGATGCTGGTCGAAGAGGGCAAAGTCGCGCTCAGCGATCCGCTGATCAAATTTTGCCCCGAGTTCAAGGACACCGGCGTGTTCGTCGCGGGCGGCGGAAATGTGCCGTTTCTGACGCGGCCACCGGCGCAGCCGATCCGCATGATCGACCTGTTACGCCACACCGCCGGCCTCACCTACGGTTTCCAGGAACGCACCCCGGTCGACGCTGCATACCGCAAGGCGCGGATCGACGATTTCGACGCCGATTACACGATGGACAGCTTCATCGCCGATCTGGCGAAGATCCCGCTGCAGTTCGATCCCGGCGCACACTGGAACTATTCGATGGCGACCGACGTGCTCGGCGCGGTGATTGAGCGCATCGAAGGCAAGCCGTTCGCGCAAGTTTTGCAGGAGCGCATTTTTAGGCCCCTCGGCATGGTCGATACGGGGTTCAAGGTGCCTGCCGACCAGCAGCACCGGTTGACCGATTGCTATGCCTTCGACTCCAAGGAGAAAATGAAGGGGTTCGACGAAGGCGCGCGCAGCCGCTGGGCGAAGGATCGCAGCTTCCATTCAGGCGGCGGCGGGCTCGCCTCGACGCTCCACGACTATCATCGTTTCTGCCTGATGCTGCTCGGCGGCGGAAAGCTGGACGATACGCGGATCATCAGCCGCAAGACATTGGACCTGATGACCTCGAACCACCTCGTCGGCGGCGGCGATTTGACGCAGCATAGCGTCGGCATCTTCAGCGAAGATGAGAATGCCGGAGTCGGTTTCGGCCTCGGCTTCGCGGTCACGCTCGACCCGGCGGCAACGGGCATTCCGGGGTCGGCGGGCGATTATTATTGGGGCGGCATGTTCTCGACCGGTTTCTTCGTCGATCCGGTCGAGCAGATCTGCATGGTCTTCATGACCCAGCTCATGCCCTCATCCACCTATCCCGTGCGGCGCGAGGTCAAGACATTGGTCCACGCCGCGATCGATGATTGAAGTAACAATATTGTTTCCGTTCGTGTCAGCGAAGTCGAGACACCCATCGGTGCAGCGCAAGGTCGAGGAGCATCTCGACTTCGCTCGAT
>JACDQN010000260.1 GCA_015657575.1 Sphingopyxis sp. | reverse complement strand
CGCCCGCCGAGGTGCCCGCGACCGCGACGACGGCGGCGCGGCAGATCTATGCGCCCGCCGACTTCGCCCGCTACGCGCCGAAGAACGCCTATGACATGCTGGTGCAGGTGCCGAGCTTCCAGATTCGCGACAACGAGAATCTGCGCGGGCTGGGGCAGGCGACGGGCAATGTCCTGTTCAACGGCGAGCGGCCGTCGAACAAGGCCGACAATATGTACACGCAGCTGTCGCGAATTCCCTCGGCGAATGTCGAGCGGATCGAGATCGTCGATGGCGCGACGCTCGATATTCCGGGACTATCGGGCCAGGTCGCCAATATCGTCTATCGCGCCGACAGCTTCTCGGGACAATTTTCGTGGAAGCCGCAGTTTCGCGCCCACTACACCGATCCGCTGTTCACGCGCGGCGACATTTCGGTGCGCGGGCGCAAGGGCGAGGTCGAATATGAGGCCTCGCTCAACAACGATGACTCCGCGCGAAGCGGGGCGGGCGGGCCGACATTGATCTATGACGGTGCGCGCAACATCATCGAGCGGCGCAAGGATATCTGGCACACCCATTATGACACGCCGAAGCTGTCGGGGCGCATTACCTGGGATCCGGCGGGCGACACGGTCGCCAACTTCGGCGGCCATTATCAGCGCAAATATGACCGCTATTACGAGGACGGCCTGCGCAACGGCCCCGGGCTTCCCGACCGCGTGCGCACGGTGCGCGAAAATGCCGACAGCTGGAATTACGAGGTCAGCGGCGACTATCAGTTCGGTCTCGGACCCGGCAAGCTCAAGCTGATCGGGCTCCGCCGCTTCAGCCACGAGCCCTATACGCAGGAAATCGTCACGACGCCGGTGGGCGGGATCGCGACCGGCGACCGCTTCATGCAGACCGGCGACCTTGGCGAGACGATCGCGCGCGGCGAATATCAGTGGAAGATGTTCGGCGGCGACTGGCAATTGTCGGGCGAGGCGGCGTTCAACACGCTCGACAATGTCGCATCGCTCGCGGTGCTCGATCCGTCGGGCGCGTTCGTGACCGTGCCGTTCGACGGCGGCACCGGCGGGGTGAGCGAGGATCGTTACGAGGGGCTCTTGAGCTTCGGGCGCAAGCTCACCGACACGCTCAATTTCCAGATCATCGCGGGCGCCGAGCATTCGACGATTACGCAAACGGGGGTGAACGGGCTGACCCGTAGCTTCTTCCGCCCCAAGGGATCGGTCTCGCTCGCCTGGACGCCGTCGGCGGATTTCGACCTGTCGGTGAAGCTGCGGCGGCGCGTGCTGCAGCTTTCCTTCTATGACTTCCTCGCCCGCGCCTTCCTCAACGACGGCAACCAGAACGAGAGCAACAATGATCTCCGCCCGCAGCAGGACTGGACGGTCGAGGCCGAGGCGAACAAGAAATTCGGCGCCTGGGGATCGACCAAGCTGATCTTCATCTATCGCGACGTCGAGGACCGCGTCGACGTGATCCCGATCGGGACCACCGGCGAGGCGGTCGGCAATATCGCCAAGGCGAAGGCGGGGGCGATCGACTGGACCTCGACGATCAATCTCGACCCGCGGGGCTGAAGGGGATGAAGGTCAACACGCGCGTGCTGCTCCAGAAGAGCTCGCTGCGCGATCCCTTTACGGGCGAAAAGCGTCAGTGGAGCGGCTTTACCGACACGGTGATCGAACTGGGGCTGCGCCACGACATTCCGGCGAGCGACTGGGCATGGGGCGGCGATGTCGAATATGCGCATTACCAGCCGAGCTATCGCCGCAACCAGGTCGACAAGGTTTGGGAAGGGCCGGTGTGGGCGTCGCTGTTCGTCGAGCACAAGGATGTGATGGGCCTGACCGTCCGCGCGCAAATCTCGAACATGGTCAACGCGCGGTCGAAGCGCGACCGCACCGTCTATACGGGCGTACGCGGGCAGAGCCCGATTTCGTTCATCGAGGAACGCGACCGGCTGATCGGGCCGATCTTCGCCTTTTCGGTGCGCGGAAAATTCTGATCCGGTCTATGGCGGGCGGATGACCGCCCGCCGGACCAAAATCTATTTCGACGGCGGGTGCCGGCCCAATCCCGGGGCGATGGAGATTGCCGTCGTAACCGGCGGCACCGCGCTGATCGAAACCGATGCGGGTTTCGGGACCAGCCTCGACGCCGAATGGCTGGCGCTGATCGCCGCGCTGCGGCTTGCGCGCGCGCGCGGGCTTGCCGATTTCGTGCTGATCGGCGACGCGGCGGGAGTGATCGCGCAGGCGCGCGGCGCGGCACCCGCGCGCGGCACGGCGCTGCGGCATCTCGCGGTATATCGTGCGCTGGCGGGTGAGGGGCCGGCACCCCGCCTTCGCCATGTCGGCCGCGCGCAGAATCTGGCCGGGATCGCGCTTGCGAAGCGGCATCCGCGCTAGATTTCGCACGCGGCCGCAATTTCGGAACAGTCGCCGCAAGGCGCGAACGGCACGCTCCGGCGCAAAGGCGTAGCACAACCTCTCAACCCAAGCAGAGGAGTTCCCAATATGAAAACCTGGTTCATCACCGGCGCGTCGCGCGGCTTCGGCCTTCGCATCGCCAAGCTCGCGCTCGAACAGGGCGACAATGTCGTCGCGACCGCGCGCCGCGCCGAAGCCGTCATCGAAGCGCTGGGCAACCGCGAACGGCTGCTCGCGCTGCCGCTCGACGTCACCGACGAGGCGCAGGCCCAAGCGGCGGCTGCCGCGGCGGTCGAGGCCTTCGGGTCGATCGACGTGCTGCTCAACAATGCGGGCTTCGGCTTGCTCGGCGCGGTCGAGGAAGCAAGCGCAGAGGATGTCGAGGCCGTGTATCGCACCAACGTCTTCGGCCTGCTGGGCGTTACCCGCGCCGTGCTGCCGACGATGCGCGCGCAGCGCTCGGGGCGCATCCTCAACATCTCGTCGATCGGCGGCTATCGCGGCGCGGCGGGATTCGGCGTCTATTCGTCGACCAAATTCGCGGTCGAGGGATTGTCCGAAGCGCTCCACGCCGAACTCGCGCCCTTGGGCGTGCATGTGACGGTGGTCGAACCCGGCTATTTCCGCACCGACTCCTCGACGCGACCTCGCTGACGGTCAGCGGGGGCGAGATTGCGGATTATGCCGAAACCGCCGGACGCGTGCGCCGCATCGCGGCGACCTCAACCATGGTCAGCCGGGCGATCCCGACCGGCTAGCGCAGGTCATCGTCGACTTCGCCGACGCCGCGAACCCGCCCGTTCGCCTGCCGCTGGGCAGCGACACGGTCGCGGCGATCGAGGCGAAGCATGTCGCGGATGCCGAGATCGTCGCCAAATGGCGCGCGGTTTCGGTGTCGACCGACTTCGCGGTGAGCGAAGCCGCCTGACCGAAGCTATCCTTCACGCGGCTTTCCCCCCGGGCCGCCTGCGTCGCGCCGCTCTTCCCCCTGAGAGCGGCGCGATTGCGTTTACAGCCGCCGTCGGAACTCGCTGGGGCTCATGCCGACCGTCTTGCGAAAGCTCGCCGCGAAGGAGGAGGGGGTATGGTAACCGACGCAGAGCCCGATTTCGGTTACCGGCATGGCGGGGTCGGCGAGCAGTTCCTTCGCGCGCGCGATGCGCATCATCGTCAGCGTTTCGTGCGGATTGCGCCCCGTCGCTTTCTTGAAGGCCGTGCAGAAATGGAAGCGGCTGAGGTGGACGAGTGCCGCAAGCTCGTCGAGGCCGATCTCTTCCTCCATGCGGCTGCGCATATAGGTGACGACCCGTTTGACCTGCCAGTCGGCGAGGCCGCCGCGTTTCGCCGCGGGATCGGCGAGCGCGCCGAAGCTCGAATGGCCGCGCACCAGCTGGGTGCAGAGCAGGTCGATCGCCTGCTCGACGAACAGGCGCGAGCTGGTCTCGCCCGCCGCGGCCTCGTTGCTGAGCATCGTGATCAGATGGACTACGGTCGGATCCTCGAAGGCGACGCGGTGGAGCAGGTCGAAATCGCGCCCGTTCGTCAGCTCCTCGACGGTCGAGGTCAGCCGTTCGTGGGTCAGATAGACGTGGCTGACGTCCGAATTGCCCGAAATGTCCCAGCGCCCGTCCTGATCTTTGGGGATGATCACCATCGTGCCGGCGCGCGAGCGCGCGCGGATGTTGATCCCGCCCGAGCCGCGGAGCGCCATGTCGCCGTCGCCGCCATGATGCGCGACGATGACATGCGCGGGGAGCGCCGCCAGCGTGTCGTGGACGGGGCCGTGCTGCCAGCGCCCGGTGAGCAAGGTGTCGCCTCGCAGGCCGTCGGACATGGTGATCGGCGGCCGGTCGAGGATGCGCGCCATCCCTTCGAGCGAACCCTCGGATTCCTTCAATACGGGCATGGCGGGCGCCATGGTCATCTCTGCCCGAACCCCTCCGAAAGCAGCCTGACGAATCGATAAGCGGCGATTTTCTGCCACGACGGCGCCGCGACCGCAATTTCGGAACAATCGCCGCAAGCCGCGAACGGCGGGCCCCGGCCGGTGATCTACCTCCAATTCATCGGACGCAACCCCGCGCCGACATTCGAAAGTTGAAGGAGATTAGACATGAGCAAGACCATCCTCATCACCGGCGGCGCCACCGGCTTCGGCAAGGGCGCGGCGATCGGCATGGCCCGGAACGGCCACAAAATCATCGCCACTGCGCAGGTGTCGTCACAGGTGACCCCGTTTCGCGAAGAAGTCGCGGCCCTGGGCCTTTCCGACAAGATCCGCGTCGAACGCCTCGACCTCACCGACCCCTATGACATCAAGCAGGCGCAGGGCTGGGACATCGACGTCCTCTGGAACAATGCCGGCATGGGCGAGGCGGGCCCGGTCTGGGAAATCCCGCTCGAGCTGGTTCGCAAGAATTACGAGATCAACGTCTTCCTGCCGCTGCAGCTCACGCAGGGCATCGTCCAGCGCTGGTCCGCGAAGGCAAGGCGGAGGGCAAGAAGGTCGTCTTCACCTCGTCGATGGGCGGGCTTTTCACCCCGGCGAACTGGGGCACCTATGTGTCGACCAAGCATGCGCTCGAAGCCTTTGCCGAGGCGATGCAGCAGGAACTCGCCGCCTATGGCGTCAAGGTCCAGACGATCAATCCCGGCGCCTATTACACCGGCTATAACGAGACGATGGCGGACAATCCGTTCCGCTGGCTCGACGACAGCGTGAACTTCACCAAGCGCGCCGACCTGCGCAAGGGCTTCGACGATTTCTTCGCCACCCCCGAGGGCAAGATGGACCCGCAGGAAATGATCGACCGCATGATCGAGGTCGTTCCCGCCGACGAAGGCAAGTTCCGCAACGTCATGCCCAAGGCGATCGAGGACATGCTGAAGCAGCACCAGCTCGACGCCTGGGAGAACCGGATCTGACCCCCGCAACGACCGGTCGCGGCCTTTCCCCCGCCGCGGCCGGTTCTTCTTTCCGAGAGGACATTCGAGATGAGCATCACCCAGAGCCAGGCCGACACCGCCATCGCCGCCGCCCGCAAGGCGGCCGATGCGATCGGGGTGCCGATGAATATCGCCGTCTATGACGATGGCGCGAACCTCAAAGCCTTTCTCCGCATGGACGGCGCTTTCCTCGGTTCGGCCGATATCGCGCTGAACAAGGCGCGCACCGCCGCGCTCTTCGGCTTCAACACCGAGGCGCTCTACGACTTCGTCAAGCCGGGCGGCACTTCGCCGGGCTTCGACCGCAGCAACGGCGGATTGATCGTCTTTGCGGGCGGCGTGCCCGTGAAGGACGGGGCCGGCCGGCTGATCGGCGCGGTGGGCGTGTCGGGCGGCATGGTCGAACAGGATTTCGACGTGGCCAGCGCCGCGGTTGCGGCTTTGAACTGAGGAGAGAGACGATGAAAACGCTTATCAAGACAATCGGTTTCGCGGTTGTCGCGCTGGCCCTGACGGCCAAGGCTTCGGCGAGCGAAGCCGACGCGAACCGCGCGACGATCGCCAAGGCGATGGACGCGTGGGCAGCTGGAACCGGCGGGCCTTACGAACTGCTCGCCGACGATGCGGTGTGGACGATCTCGGGCCATTCGCTCGCGAGCAAGGCCTACCCCTCGAAGGAGGCGTTCATGAGCGAGGTAATCCGGCCTTTCAACGCGCGGATGGGTACCCGGCTGATCCCGGACGTGCATAAAATCTATGCCGACGGCGACACGGTGATCGCGCATTTCGATGCCATGGGCACGGCACGCGACGGCCGGCCCTATGCCAACAGCTATGCCTGGATCCTCACGCTGAAGGACGGTCGAATCGTCCGTGCCTTTGCCTTCTTCGATGCGAAGGCGTTCGACGATTTCTGGACGCGGGTGAAGCCTGCGGAGTGACGGTCCATGCCCGGCGAAGGGGTTGGGAGGCCTCTGCCTTCCAGCCCCCATGGCGTTCCGCGGCGCTTTTGATTGGCGATCCCGCTCACATCTTGTTAGGTGGCCGCTGTTAGGATCGCGGGGCAGAGCGCAGGACCGGGACATGAGACAGCTTTATCCCCTGCCGATCCATCACAGCTGGCCGCTGTACGAGCGCGAACGCCATTTCGCGCTGGGGCAATTGTTCGACTATCATTCGCTCGACGCCGACATCGCGATCGCGGCCGACGCGCCGCGCGTCCAAAAGCTGGGCGAATGGTCGTGCGACCTTGCCGACAACCGGCTGAGCTGGTCGAGCGAAGTCTATTCGATTTTCGGTATCCCCGATGGCGCGCGGGTGTCGCGCGACGAGGCGGCGGGGCTGTATGGAGAGGGGTCGCGCGCCGCGATGGAAAAATTGCGCGCCTATGCGATCCGGCACCGGCGCGGTTTCACGCTCGATGCCGAAATCCGCCCGGCGCAAGGCGAGCCGCGCTGGATGCGCCTGATCGCGGCGCCGATCTGCGTCGGCGACACGGTCGTCAGATTGCAGGGGCTGAAGTTCCTCGTCCCTGCCGAGGGTCAGCGATAGGCGTCGATCGCCGCGAGATGTTTCGCCTTGTCGGCCTCGCCGAGAAACGAACCGGTAAAGCTGTTCCGCGCGAGCGTCACGAGATCGGCCTTCGACAGATCGAGCGCGTCAGCGACCGCCTGATAATTGGCGTTCACATAGCCGCCGAAATAGCTGGGGTCGTCGCTGTTCACCGTTGCGCGGAGCCCGGCGTCGAGCATGGTCTTGAGCGGGTGATCGGCGATGGCGTCCACGACGCAGAGCTTGAGGTTCGAGAGCGGGCAGACGGTGAGCGTCATCGCTTCGTCCGCGAGACGCTTGATCAGCGCGCCATCCTCGAGGCTGCGGTTGCCATGGTCGATGCGGTCGACCTTCAAGAGGTCGAGCGCTTCATGGACATAGGCGGGCGGTCCTTCCTCGCCGGCGTGGGCGACGATCTTCAGCCCGAGGCCGCGGGCGCGGGCGAAGACGCGTTCGAATTTCGACGGCGGGTGGCCGACTTCGGAGGAATCGAGACCGACGCCGTCGATGCGGCCCAAGTAAGGCAAGGCTTCGTCGAGCGTCGCCTCGGCGTCGGCTTCGCTGAGGTGGCGGAGGAAGCACATGATCAGTTTCGAGGTCATGCCATAGCGTGCCTCGGCATCGTCGAGGGCGCGGGTGATGCCGGTGATCACGGTTTCGAAGGCAATGCCACGCGCGGTGTGCCCCTGCGGATCGAAGAAGATTTCGATGTGGCGTACCGCATCGGCATGGGCGCGGGCGCAATAGGCGGCGGTGAGGTCGTAGAAATCCTGCTCGCCGTGGAGGACGCCCATGCCCTGATAATAGATGTCGAGAAAATCCTGCAGGTTCGAGAAGGCATAGGCGGCGCGCACTTCCTCGACGCTTGCGAAGGGAATCGCGACCTGGTTGCGCTGCGCGAGCTCGAACATCAATTCGGGCTCGAGCGAGCCCTCGATATGCAGATGCAGCTCGGCCTTGGGCAGGCCGGCGATGAAGGCGGCGCGCTCTTCGCGCGAGGCAAAGCCGTCAGCCATGGGGCGCCTCCTCCTCGCGCAGGATGATCGCCGCCTCGGGCTTGTGGCGGCGGATCTCTTCGACCGTCAGCCCGTCGATCTCGTGCGGGAAGATCAGCCACTGGTCGGTTTCGTGGACGAAATAGTCGGGATGCAGGTCGGTGACGTTGCGGCGCGGTTTGAACCAGACGGTCGCGATGCGAATGTCGCGCGGCATATTGTTGCGGCAGCGCGCTCTCAGTTCGGTGATGAAGGCGCGGATGCTGCGGCCGCTGTCGAACACATCGTCGATGATCAGCAGCCGGTCGTCGGGATTCAGCGTGTCGATCAGATAACCCAGGGCAAAGACCTTCACATGCGGGTCCTGCTGGTCGATGCCTTTGTAGGAGGAGGTGCGGATCGCGATATGGT
>JACDQN010000259.1 GCA_015657575.1 Sphingopyxis sp. | reverse complement strand
TCTGGTTGACGCAGAGGTTCGAGTGCGCGCCATAGGAAAGGCCAATGGCAGCGCTGGCGCGGCTCACTTCCTCGACCGCGATGACATGCTCGAGATAGCCGAGGCCGAGCCCGCCGAACTCTTCCTCGACGGTGATGCCGTGCAGGCCGAGTTCGCCCATCTGCGTCCACAGTTCGTCGCGCGGGAACCAGTCCTCCGCGTCGGCCTTGGCGGCGAGCGGCGCGATCTGTTCGTCGGCGAAGCGGGCGGTGGTGTCACGGATCATGTCGGCGGTTTCGCCGAGCGCGAATCGAAATCGGGGGTGGCGCGTAGTGGGGATCCCTTCGGTCAGGGGCGGAAGATGTAGCGGTTGTGCCTCAAAGCCAGTTCATATGAAAATTGAAACTTCATAGGTTTCAGCATAAATAAATCTTATGATAAAGCGTTCGCACATCCGCCAGTTTCTCGCCGTGGTCGATGCGGGCAGTTTTACGCGGGCTGCGCAGCAAATCCGGGTCACCCAGCCTGCGCTGTCGACCGGCATCGCCGACCTTGAACGCCTCGTCGGGGCGCCTTTGTTCATTCGCAATCGACGCCAGATCCGCCTTACCGAAGCGGGCGGCCGCTTCCTGCCGATCGCGCGCGACCTCGAACGCGGCTTTCGCTCCGCCGACGGCTTCGGTTGCGCCGAGGAAAGCGACAAGCCGGTGCTCAAGCTCGGCACGATCCGTTCGGTGCCGGGCGAATTCTTCCAGCGGATCGCGGCGGTGCTGTCGCGCGACTTTGCCTTGGAGATCGGCGAGAACAGCGATTCCGAACTTCGCGCTGCGATCAACGCCGGGCGGACCAACATCGCAATCGTGCCGTTGCGTTCGAGTGAGCGCGATCCGCACGTCGTTCCGCTCTATGATGAACCGATGACGATGTTCGTCGCGGCAGATCATCCGTTGGCGGGGCAGGGCGAGGTCGCACCCGAGGAGCTGGCCCCGGAAACCATGATCGCGCGCCGCTCCTGCGAATTTCTCGATGCGACCAGCCGCTTCTTTACCCGCCACCGCGTGCGCCCGCGCTTTGCGCTCCGCAGCGACAGCGACGACCGCTGCCTGCGCATGGTGGCGGCAGGGGTCGGGATCACGACCGCGCCCGCGTCGCTCGCGATCGACGGCATCGTGCCGATCAAGGTTAGCGGTTACGACTTCCGCCGCGAACTCGGCCTGCTGATCGATCCGGCGTGGCTCGCACAGCCGGAGATGGAACAGCGTCTTTTGCGCGCGTTACCGGCGATCCAGCGTGCTGCGGGGGACTGGCAAGAGACGAGAGTCGATGGTTGAGCTTTCAAGTCTGGCTTGCACCCCCGAAAGGCCATACAGCTTGATCGCCCCATGATGGCGGGGCAAGGGCGACGCATGACCGATACGCTGACCCATCTCGACCGGCTCGAGGCCGAGAGCATCCATATCATGCGCGAAGTGATGGCCGACGCGGTGCGGCCCGTGATGCTGTACTCGGTGGGCAAGGACAGTGCGGTGATGCTGCACCTGGCGCGCAAGGCCTTCTTTCCTTCGCCGCCGCCGTTTCCGCTGCTGCACGTCGATACGACGTGGAAGTTCCGGGCGATGTACGAGCTGCGCGACCGGATGGCGGCCGAGAGCGGTATGGAACTGATCGTCTATCAGAACCCCGAGGCGAAGGAGCGCGGGATCAATCCATTCGACCATGGTCCGCTGCACACCGACATGTGGAAGACCGAAGGGTTGAAGCAGGCGCTCGACCTCCACGCCTTCGACGTCGCCTTCGGGGGTGCGCGGCGCGACGAGGAAAGAGCGTGCCAAGAGCGCATCTTCT
>JACDQN010000258.1 GCA_015657575.1 Sphingopyxis sp. | reverse complement strand
CGCCCCCCGACTGATCGCCGATATGGCGCAGGACGGAGAGGTTCGCGCGTATCTTCGCCGCGTCGACGACGAAGGCCGGCGACGGGACGCGGGTCAGGTCGAAACGGGCAAAGGCTCCGGGATCGCCGGCACGGGTTTCCATGTCGATGTTGTTCCTGTCAGGCCGCGATCGGCCCCTTGAAGATGAAGAACGCCCCCGCCGCGATCAGACAAAAGCCGACGAGATGGTTCACGGTCAGCTTCTCACCGAGCCAGAAGACCGCGAACCCGGCGAATATGATCAGCGTGATGACTTCTTGCAAGGTCTTGAGTTCGGCGGCGCTGTAGACGCCGTAACCGATCCGATTCGCCGGGATGACGAGGCAATATTCGAAGAAGGCGATGCCCCATGCGATCAGGATGGCAAACCAGAGCGGCCGCGACATCTCGCCGAGCTGGCCGTACCAGGCGAAGGTCATGAAGATGTTCGAGAGGAACAGGAGGCCGATCGGCGCGAGATAGGCGGTCATTTGCGGTCCTTCGTCAGCGGGAGCACGTCGCGGAGCAATGCGCCGAAGAAATGTCCCGGCTCCTCGACCATCGGCATATGCGCCGAATGTTCGAGCCAGACGAGCGTCTTCGACGGTGCCTTGACCTGTGTAAACCAAGCGGCCGCCACCGGCGACGGCACGGTATAGTCGTGGCGGCCGAGCAGGAAGACCAGCGGGACGTTCAGTTTGCGGACCGGTTTGAAGCTGACGTCGGCGAGGCGGGGCCAGAGCGTCGTCACCGAAAATTCGCTGCCCTTGCCCCAAGCCTGCCGGTCGGCCTCGCTATATTCGGGCGAGAGGCGCGGGGTCTGGAAATAATATGTGAGATCAGGTTTGTTGTAGATCAGCGAGCCATAGGGAATCGCATATTTGCGCCAGCCGTCGGCCTTCGCGATCGTGAATTCGCCCTGCGGATAAGGCGCAAGCGCGTCGATTGCGGCTACCGCTTCCTTGTCGCCGGCCGCGAGCGCCTTGGCGCGGGTCCAGGCCATGCCGGCCTTTTCGCCGTCGCGAAAATCGATCCCCTGACCGACGCCGACATAGGCGTAGAGCAGGTCGGGGCGCTTCACCGCGACCGACAGGCCGACGATCGATCCCCAGCTGTGGCCCATCAGCACGACCTTGCGTTTGCCATAACGCTTATTGAGCAGTTCGATCAGTTCGATGGCGTCGTCGCGATAGCGTTCGGGCGTCATCGTCGGTGCAAGCGTTGCGGGATCGTTCAGCGGATAGCTGCGCCCGGCGCCGCGCTGGTCGTACTGGACGACGGTGAAGACATCTTCCCACGGGCGCTGGAACGCCCAGGCGAAGGGCATTTCGACCGCGCCGGGACCGCCGTGGACGAAGATCAGGATCGGGTTGTCGCGGTTCGATCCGCGCACGTTCACAATCTGCCGCGCGCCGCCGAGCGTAACCTCGAAGGTTTCCTGGACGCCGTTGGGGGTGACGATCTTGCCGATATCGGCGACGATCGCGCGGGCCGGGGCGTAGGCGTCATCGGTTTGCGCCGCCGCGGGGAGGGATAATGCGATCGCCGTGATGATCGCGAAGACCAGTCTCATGATATGCCTCTCAACTATTCGGGCACAAAAATACCCCGTTCGCCCTGAGCTTGTCGAAGGGCCGTTCTGTCTTTGCGCAATGGAAAGAAAGAACGGCCCTTCGACAAGCTCAGCACGAACGGGGTTTTATATCGCAAGCGGCAATTTTGGATCGGGCGCCGTCAGAAGTCGAGCGGCGCGTCGAGTTCCTTTACCTGCCAAGGCAGGCCGTGCTTGCCCAGCATGTCCATGAACGGATCGGGGTCCATCTGCTCCATGTTGAACACGCCTTCGCCGCTCCACGTGCCGGTGACCATCATCGCGGCGCCGATCATCGCGGGAACGCCGGTGGTGTAGCTGACCGCCTGATTGCCGGTTTCGGCATAGGCGTCCTCATGGTCGCAGATGTTGTAGAGGTAGAGCGTCTTTTCGGTGCCGTCCTTGCCGAGGCCGGTCGCGATGACGCCGATGTTGGTCTTGCCCTTCGTGGTCTCGCCAAGGCTCGACGGTTCGGGCAGCACGGCTTTGAGGAACTGCAGCGGGATGATTTCCTTGCCCTCGTAGATGACCGGGTCGATCCGCGTCATGCCGACATTCTGCAGCACGGTGAGGTGCTGGATATAGGCGTCGCCGAAGGTCATCCAGAAACGGATGCGCTTGATCTCGGGCAGGTGGGTTTTCAGGCTTTCGATTTCCTCATGATACATGAGGTACATATTCTTGGGGCCGACGGCCTCGAAGTCGAACGACTGCTTCACCGACATCGGCGGGGTTTCGACCCAGTCGCCATTTTCCCAGTGACGCGCGACTGCCGTCACTTCGCGGATATTGATCTCCGGATTGAAGTTGGTCGCGAAATGCTGGCCATGATCGCCGCCGTTGCAGTCGAGAATGTCGAGCGTGTCGATGCGGTCGAAATGATGCTTGCGAAGCCAGGTCGTGAAGACGCTCGTCACGCCGGGATCGAAGCCCGAGCCGAGCAGCGCCATCAGGCCGGCTTGCTTGAAGCGATCCTGATAGGCCCACTGCCAGTGATATTCGAACTTCGCCTCGTCGCGCGGCTCGTAGTTGGCGGTGTCGAGATAATGCGCGCCGGTCGACAGGCACGCCTCCATGATCGTCAGGTCCTGGTAGGGAAGGGCAAGGTTCACGACATGCGTCGCGCCGATCGAGCGGATCAGTGCCGCGGTCGCGTCGATATGGTCGGCGTCGACCTCGGCGGTCTTGATGGTGACGCCGGTGCGCTCCTTGACCGACTCGGCGATCGCGTCGCACTTGAACTTGCGGCGGCTCGCGAGCGTGATGTCGGGAAAGATGTCGGGGTTCATCGCCATCTTGTGCACCGCGACTGAACCGACGCCACCTGCGCCGATCACCAGAACTTTGCTCATCGAAAAATCTCCTGTCGCGATCGTATGCCGCTTGTGATCTATGCCGCGCCCTATAGGACGAAGCCATGACACAGCAAAGCCCCGATACCCTGCTCGATCCGGCGCGCGCGCCATCCCTTGCGGGTGTCGAACGCGCGGCGGCGAAAGTCGCTGCATTGCTGCCGCAAACGCCACTGCTGCCGCTCGAGGTCGACGGCAAGACCGTCTGGTGCAAGGCCGAATGCCTGCAGCCCGTCGGTGCGTTCAAGATCCGTGGCGCGTGGCACCGGCTGACCGACCTGACGCCCGAACAGGCGAATGAAGGCGTCGTCGGCGTATCGAGCGGCAACCATGCGCAGGGCGTCGCGTGGGCGGCGAAGCGGCTGGGGATCAAGGCGACGATCGTGATGCCGAGCAATGCGCCGGCGATGAAGCTTGCATCGACGCGAAGGTTGGGTGCGGAAGTCGTGCTCTACGACCGCGTCACCGAATCGCGCGATGCCGTGGCGGCGAAGCTGCTCGCCGAACGTGGCGGAACGCTCGTCCATGCCTATGGCGATCCGTGGATCATCGAGGGGCAGGGCAGCGTTGGGATTGAAGCCGCGGCGCAGATGAAGGCGCGCGGGATCGACGGTCCCGACAAGGTGGTCGCCTGTTGCGGCGGCGGCGGGTTATCGGCGGGGCTGGCGCTCGCGCTGCCCGACGCCGAGATCGTCGCGGTCGAACCTGAAGGCTGGGACGATGTGACGCGCAGTCTCGCCGCGGGAAAGATCCTGTCGGTCGAGGATTTGGCGTATCCGACCGAGTGCGATGCGCTGCAGACGCCCGAAACCTGGCCGATCAACTTCGCGGTGCTGCAGGCACGTGGCGTGAAGGGTGTTGCCGTGACGCGCAGCGAAGTGCGCGACGCGATGCGGCTGGCGTTCGAGAAATTGCACCTCGTCGTCGAGCCCGGTGGTGCGGCGGCGCTGGCGGCGGTGCTGGCGGGGAAGGTGTCGGTGACCGACGCGACGCTTGTCACCCTGTCGGGCGGCAATGTCGATCCGCTGAAGTTTGCGGAGATCATCACCGAATAGGAAACTTATCGGGTCCTGAGCGTTTGGACGGGAAAGGAGAAGCATGATGCAGAAGAGCATGATCCTGGCGGGCGCGGCGGCGCTGGTGTTGCTGACCGGATGCGAAAAGGCCGAGGCGCCCGCTCCCACCGATAATGCGACGACCGAGGAGGTGCCGGTCGAAACCGTCCCCGCCGAGGGCGTCGAAGCGCCCGATCCCGCGACTGCGCCGCATCGCTTCGCGAGCTGGGCCGGCAAATGGATCGGAGTCGAGGGCATGTATGCGACGATCATCCCCGCAGAGCCCGGCACATACAAGCTGGAGATGCAGTCGGGAACCGATGCCGGAACCAAAGGCACCTACGACGGCAGCGACAGCGAGCATGGCATCAAGTTCAAGCGCGGCACCGAGGAGCTGAGCCTGCGCCGCGGCAGCGGTGACGAGACCGGCCTCAAATATCTCGCCGGCAAGAAGGAATGTCTGATCGTGAAGACCGGCGAGGGCTATTGCCGCGACTAGGGTCCTACCCGCTAGGGATCGGGCCTGCATGGTGAGCCGGGTTCGCTTGCCGGTTCGGATGCGTGACCGGCGCTTGGCTGAAGTCAGGATGCCGGGCGCGTCGCGCTGAACGAAAAGGCGATATCCACGCCGGCGGCGATCGCGTCGGTTGCCGCCCATTCGCCTTGGCCGACCCCGAAAGCGGTGCGATCGATACGTGCCGTGCCAGTGACGCGCGCGCGGTTTCCGTCGATGCGCAAGGTGAAGCGCAATGCCGTGGGCTTGCTCACGCCGCGCAGATCGAGTGTGCCGCGCGCTTCGTAGCGATCGCCGCCGAGGTGGCGGATATCGCGTGCCGTAAAGACGGCATTCTGGTGGGCGACGGTGTCGAAGAAATCGCTGCCTTGCAGGGAATCGTCGCGTTGGCTGTCGCCGGTATCGGCAGAGGCGAGGTCGACGGTCACGCGAACGTCCGACTTGCCGAGATCGTCGGGGCTGAACCGGATCGCGGCACGCCAGCGACTGAAGCGCCCGTCGATCGCTTCGCCGTTCCAGCGCGCCGTGAAGCCGAGCCGCCCACCCGATGCGACCGTCCAGTCGGCCGCCGGCTGAGCGGCTTCCTCGGAATCATCCTCGGCGGCTGCGGTCGCCGGCGTTTCCTCGGCCACGGGCGGCGGGGCGGGATCGGCGGGCGACGCCGAACGCGGCCTTTCGGCGGCCGTTGCAGGAGCACCATCCTTGTCGGGATACACGGCCTTTCCGGCAACCGCCGCCCCAAGGACAAGCGCGACGGCCCCGATTGCGACGCCCACGGCCTTGCCGCGTGCAAAGGGGATCATGCGCTGAAGCTCGGGCTTGCCGAGCAGCCATTGGTGGCGAAGCGCGCCCGCGATATGGAGCAGGAACAGCCCGATCGCGAGCCATGCCATCGCGCCGTGCAGCGCTTCGGCGGGTTCGTGCCAGCCGCGGCCGACCGGCAGATGGGGCCAGGGGACGATGCCGTACAGCAGGGTCGGAACCTGAACGCGCGCGGTCGACACGAGCAGCCATCCGGTAACCGGGCCGAGGATCAGCACGAGATAGAAAAGCCCGTGGACGGTGCTTGCGAGCATTCGCGTCCAGGGCGGGCCGTCGGATGCCGGTGGACGCGGCGTGAACAGGCGGATCGCCAGTCGTATAAGGCTGAGCAGCAGGATCGAGATGCCGACCGATTTGTGCAGCTGATAGCGGGCGAACAATTCGGGGCTGTTATTCCCTTCAAGCGCCCAGCCGAGCGCGATCTGAAATGCCAGCAACAGCGCGATGAGCCAGTGGAGGGCGATAGCAGAGTAGCTATAACGCTGTACTGACATGATAATCTTTCAAGCTGGGGCGACTGGATTCGGAGCGATCCTAACGCGTCGCTGCGATCTTGTCGAAGGGACGTCTGCGGCGGGTCAGTCGTCGAAGCCGACGAAGCGCACCGCTTCCCCCACGCTCTTGCGGTTCGAGACGACGGAGTTGGCGGGAAAGCTTTCGTCGGGCCAACCGAGCGCGACGCAGATCATGATCACCTGATCGTCGGGGATATGGGCATGCTCGCGCACGACAGGGCTTTGCATGATGCCCTGGCTGTTGATCACGCAGCCGAGCCCGCGCGACCAGGCGGCGTT